>WLKV01000027.1 GCA_009701085.1 Actinomycetota bacterium
ACCAAGTCAGCACTTCCGCAGACAAGGCGAATATCTAAGAGGCCCATGGCGACCTTTAAATCGCTCTCTGCGGTATCTCGCATCTCTGAACGAGTGCGGACCGAATGATCAATCTTTACATTCTTATTCCACAGTGGATAGAGAATTTTGTTGACGAGTTCAGAGAGCTCTTTTTCGGAGAGAGTTCCTGTATGAATTATGACGATATCTAAATCTGAACCGGGAGATAGCTCGCCGCGGCCGAAACCTCCGACCGCGGCGATTGCTACATCGTCCGGATTGGCGCCACTACTTGAGAAGAGAGAAGAAAGAAGCTGATCACCCTCGTTTGATCTATTGCGTCTTTCTCGTGTTCCCATGTCGCCAATCTTAGTTGTGGATATTTACTTGTGTAGGACTTAGATAGCGTCAGGTCCCTTTTCGCCCGTACGAACGCGGACAACCTGATCTACCGGAGTAGTCCATACCTTGCCATCGCCAATCGATCCTGTTGATGCTGCTTTAACGATGACATCTACTACTGATGCTGCATCCTTATCGTCAACAAGAACTTCGAGGCGAACTTTTGGAACGAGATCGACGGTGTATTCAGCGCCGCGATAGACCTCTGTATGTCCACGCTGGCGACCAAAACCACTGGCCTCAGAGACGGTCATACCTGTGATGCCTGCAGCTTGCAGAGCATCTTTGACTTCATCTAACTTGAATGGCTTGAGAATTGCGGTAATCAACTTCATAGTGATGCACCTCCACGTGATGAGCTTGCGAGTTCATAAGCAGATTCAGCATGTTCCTTGAGGTCGATGCCTTCGATTTCAACTTCACGTGAGACACGGAAGCCGATTGTCTTCTCAATTGCATAACCGATAATCAGCGTTGCAATAAATGAGTACGCAGCAACGAGGCCAACGCCAAGTGCTTGCTTTCCAAGGAGCGCTGTTCCGCCACCGTAGAAGATTCCGTCGAGACCAATGCTGTTCACAACATGAGTACCAAAGAGACCGATGGAGAGTGATCCCCAGATTCCGCCCACGAGGTGGACGCCGACTACGTCGAGTGAATCGTCGAAACCAAACTTGTACTTGAGCCCAACTGCCAATGAGCAGAGGATTCCAGCGATGACTCCGATAACAACTGCAGCCCAAGGCGCTACAAATGCACAAGCAGGTGTAATTGCTACAAGACCTGCAACTGCACCAGATGCTGCACCGAGTGATGTTGCATGGCCATTGCGAATCTTCTCAACGAGTAACCATCCGAGAACTGCGCCAGCTGTTGCAACCTGAGTATTGATAAAGGCAAGTCCTGCGATGCCATTTGCAGCAAGTGCAGATCCTGCATTGAAGCCGAACCATCCGAACCACAAGAGTCCTGAACCGAGCATGACGAGAGGCAATGAGTGTGGACGCATTGACTCTTTGCGCCATCCAATGCGCTTCCCAAGGACAATCGCTAGAGCAAGACCAGCTGCGCCTGCATTGATGTGAACTGCAGTTCCGCCAGCGAAGTCTTCAAGACCTTTACCTGCAAGATAGCCAGTGCTTGTCACTGTGTCGCCAACCTTATTTCCGAATGCGAATACCCAGTGTGCAACAGGGAAGTAAACGACTGTTGACCAGATTGCAACGAAGATTGCCCATGCAGAGAACTTTGCACGATCTGCAATTGCGCCAGAGATAAGTGCTGGAGTGATAACAGCGAACATCAACTGGAATGCAGCGAAGACTAGAACTGGAATTGGATACACGCCGCCATTGTTGGTCAGGTCATTCACCATTCCACCAAGGCCGCTAAATCCGATTCCACCAAACCATGGTGAATCTGAAGAGTGACCAAATGCCAATTCAAATCCGTAAATAACCCAGAGAACGCTAACGATTCCGATGGTAACCATCGACATCATCATCATGTTCAGTACGCTCTTGGTGCGAACCATTCCTCCGTAGAAGAATGCCAAACCAGGTGTCATAAGAAGTACAAGAGCGGTACTCGCTAACATCCACGCGGTATCACCGCCGTTAAGAACTACGTCTTCCATATCTAATCCATTTCCAAAGATGAGGGACACTCGTCGTTGAGATGGCGTAAAGATGCATCAGCCGAGTTACATGTGATGGATTGACAGGTTAAGAAAGGGTCACAAAAAGGGCCCTTGTGTTACAAGTGGGTTACGAGAGCAAGCCTTGGATGTAGGCCTCAGGCTCAAATGCGGCGAAATCTTCCGCCGACTCCCCCGTACCGATGTATTTGATGGGGATATCGAGCTCATTCTCAATAGCCAAGGCAACCCCGCCTCGAGCGCTTCCATCGAGCTTAGTGACGATGAGCCCAGTAACTTCCACGGCCTCACTAAAGATCTTCGCTTGGGCCAGACCATTCTGACCTGTGGTCCCATCAATCACTAAGAGAACTTCAGCAAGAGGCGCACCTTTTTCTATCACTCTCTTCACCTTGCCGAGTTCAGCCATGAGATCGCTCTTATTATGAAGTCGACCTGCCGTATCAACAATCAGATATTTACTTCCGAGATCCACGGCGCGTTTGACGCTATCGAAGGCGACTGATGCAGGTTCTGCATTCTCTTTACCTGCAATGACTTCAACACCTATGCGCTGGCCCCATGTTGTGAGTTGGTCAACGGCTGCTGCTCGGAAGGTGTCGGCAGCTGCGAGAGTTACAGATTCACCGTTCTTATGGAGCAGCGTTGCAAGCTTTGCCACAGATGTGGTTTTGCCGGTGCCATTGACTCCAACAACCATAATGACATTTGTAGTGAGATCACTCCGCAGCGAACGTGGCTTTGATGAAAGTTTGGAGGTCAGAATCTCTTTTACTGCTGCTTCGGCATCATCCCCACGCATCTTCTTTGCTACATCAAGGAGTTCGGAAACAAGAGTTGGCCCGAGATCTGATGCAAGGAGTTCAACTTCTATTTCAGACCAGTCGAGCGCAGAAGCTGTTGACGTTCCACGAACTTTGGCGATTAACCGATTGAAGAGACCCATCGCTTACAACCTAATGATGCTAGGCAGTTTCGGATTCGCGCAGACGCTGCGAAATCACTTCTGTCACACCATCGCCGCGCATTGTGACGCCATAGAGTGCATCGGCAATCTCCATGGTGCGCTTCTGGTGGGTAATAATGATCAGCTGTGAACTCTCGCGAAGTTCTTCGAGGATTGTGAGCAAGCGACCGAGGTTGACATCATCGAGCGCTGCTTCAACTTCGTCGAGTACGTAGAACGGACTTGGACGTGATTTAAAGATTGCGACCAACATTGCAACTGCAGTAAGTGACTTCTCTCCACCTGAAAGGAGTGAGAGTCGCTTAACGCGCTTTCCTGGTGGTCGTGCTTCGACATCGACGCCGGTATTGAGCAAATCATCTGGGTTGGTGAGGAAGAGACGTCCATCTCCACCTGGGAAGAGGCGAGCGAAGATATCTTTAAAGTGTTCGGCAACTTCTTCGTAAGCTTCCATAAAGATTTGCTGAACGCGATCATCGACTTCCTTGATGATGTCGAGGAGATCCTTTTTAGTGCGCTTGAGATCTTCGAGTTGTTCAGCAAGGAATTTAAGGCGTTCTTCGAGCGCGTTGTACTCCTCGAGAGCGAGCGGGTTGATCTTTCCAAGTAAAGTGAGTGAGCGTTCAGTTGCCGCAAGTCGCTTCTCTTGCTGATCGCGACGATAAGGAATGAGTTCAGTCGCGACGATTTCGCCATCTTCAGTCTCAATAAATGTTGGAACATCCTTATCAGGACCATATTCAGCTACGAGAGTTGGGATATCGATTCCGAGTTCTTCGACAGCCTTGGTTTGTAACGCTTCAACGCGCATGCGTTGTTCTGCGCGAGCGATTTCATCGCGGTGAACGCTCGAAGTCAGCTGATCAAGTTCTTGTGTGAGTTCTCGGTTACGTGCGCGAACAGTAAGAGTCTCGCCTTCGCGATCTGAGCGAGCTGTCTCAAGTCGGGAACGTTCGGTCTGCGCCTTAGCGATGGAGCGTTCAATATGAATGAGCGCTTCATAGGCCGCTTCAGCGATTGCCTGAGAGATAACAGCGCCGCGTGCACGTGCACCACGACGAGATACTGCGCGCTCTGATGCTTCGCGTTCAGCCTTTGCAGATTCTTCAAGAGCGAGTGCGCGGGCGGCGATAGATGCAACACGTTCTTCAGATGTACGAACCGCAAGGCGCGCTTCTACTTCTGCAGTGCGAGCGTTGGATACATCGTTACGGAGTGATTCTGCACGCGCATGATCAGGTTCAGGAATTTCACCATGGTTCTGCATCTGATTAGAGGCGATAGAAAGCTCGTTCTCATCGCGAGACTTTGCAGCCGTTGCTTCGTTGATCGCGATGGTAAGACGTTCAACCTCTGCTGTTGCAGATTTGATGTTCTGACCAGAGACTGCGAGTTGCTCTGTGATTGCTGCGATACGTGCATCAGATTCGTTGAGCTTGCTGAGCGCTGAATCAAAGGCAGATTGCTTGGCATCGACTTCAGTTGCCGCAGCTGAGATTTCAAATTTGAGGCGGTCACACTTGTGATTGAGATCTTCGAGTTTCTTCGCAAGATCATCGACGAGCGCTTTGATTTCGATGAGTGAGGTGGATGATGCTGAGCCACCACGAGCACGGTGAGAAGTAATGACATCGCCATCACGTGTAACCACGGTGAGGTTCGGGTGCTGACGCAGGATTGATTCAGCTCCACGTGCATTGTCCGCGACTACCGTGGTTGCAAGAAGAGAAGCAAGAAGTTCCGAGATTTCTGACGAGCGAACGTGGTTGAGGAGCGAAGTCTGGCCTGAAGGCGTTTCTCCCCCGGCGCGTTGTCCAGGTTCGTAGACCAAGACATCTGCCTGACCCAAGTTCTCACTGCGAAGAGTTGTCAGCGCGCTGACTGCAGAAGAGAGATCTTTTACAACTACAGCATCTGCAAGAGAACCAAGAGCTGCAGCAGTAGCTGCCTCCCATCCTGAATCAATCTGGATGAGAGATGCAATGCTTCCGAGAATCTGAACTCCACGAGAGTCGCGGATTAGCGCTGCTGCTCCATCGCGAGAATCTGATGTTAAGCGCATCGCTTCGAGCTTTGATTCAGTTGCATTTCTCTCGCGATCTGCAGCGCGTTCAGCATCTACAAGTTCGGAGTGTGCCTTCTTCGCTACATCGAGTGAATTCTTTGCACCTTCAAATTGTGAATCGAGACCTTGTTCGCCGGCATCAGCGTTGCCGATCTCCATCTCGAACTTTGCATAATCGCCTTTCGCTAAATCAACGCGAGATTGAGCTTCCGCGCGAGCGGCGTTGAGGCGAGAAATTTCTTCAGTAATGGCTTCAAGGCGAGCTGCAAGAGATTTGATATGACCCTCTTGGCGCGCTGTTCCTTCGCGCTGATCTGCGATCGCGCGCATTGCAGCTGCGATGGTGTCTTCTTCAGCTTTGAGTGCAGCCTCTGATGTTGCAAGAGCTGCAGTTGAGGTAGCGAGAGCGTTCTGTGATTCAACGACTGCTCCACGAAGTTGCGCTTCTTCTTGTCGAAGTGCGGCAGCTTCTTGATCGAGGGCTTCAGGGTCGCGTCCGGCGCTACGTGCTTCTTCAGCCTCTTCAGCGAGGAAGCGTGAACGTTCTTGTGCAAGAGATTGTGTTCCGCGGAATTTTTCGCGCAGACCGCTGAGTGAATAGAAGTTTTCTTGTGCCTTGATCAGAAGTGGGCTTTCAAATGCAGATTGTGCATCGAGCTCTTCTTCTCTACGACGTACTTTGTCGAGTTCGCCTTCTACTTGTGCGCGACGCTCGCGAAGCGCATTCTCATCGGCAACTTCTGCATCAAGAGTCTTTGAAAGAGAGATGTAATCATCGGCAAGCAAGCGCAGCTTTGCATCGCGGAGATCGGCCTGGATCGTCGCTGCCTTCTTTGCGACTTCCGCTTGTTTACCCAGCGGGCGAAGCTGGCGGCGGAGTTCGACTGTCAGGTCGTTAACGCGGGCAAGGTTTGCCTGCATTGAATCGAGCTTACGGATCGCCTTCTCTTTACGCTTGCGGTGTTTCAATACTCCCGCTGCTTCTTCGATAAAACCGCGACGTTCTTCAGGTGTTGCCATCAAGATTGCATCGAGCTGGCCCTGACCCACAATGACGTGCATTTCGCGACCGATACCTGAGTCGCTTAAGAGTTCTTGGATATCGAGAAGGCGTGAAGCCTCGCCGTTGATCTGGTATTCGCTCTGTCCATTGCGGAAGAGAATGCGAGAAATTGTTACTTCGGTGTAATCGATGGGAAGTGCGCCATCAGTGTTATCAATTGTTACTGCAACTTCTGCGCGGCCAAGTGGTGCACGACCAGATGTTCCGGCGAAGATGACGTCTTCCATCTTTCCGCCGCGAAGAGACTTTGCGCCTTGTTCACCCATAACCCAGGTGAGCGCATCAACAACGTTAGATTTTCCAGAACCGTTCGGACCGACGACGCAGGTTATTCCGGGTTCGAGACGAAGAGTGGTCGCCGATGCAAAGGATTTAAATCCTTTGAGGGTCAAGCTCTTCAAATACACGCGGTAAACCTACCGTTGCGCGCCTCATTGGTATAAAAGCGACTCGGTTCAAGTTCTACTTGAGGGTTTGACTATTGAGGCTGTTGTTGTGAAAGTATTTCAAATGCAGTGCGCGCAGCTGATTGCTCTGATTCTCGCTTGCTCTTTCCAAGGCCTTCAGCAACAGCTTCTCCTGAAACCATGGCGACAGCGGTAAAACTCTTATCGTGATCTGGACCGGTTTCAGTCACTACATATTCTGGCGAACCTTTTCCGAGAGCGGCAAGGAGTTCTTGGAGAGCAGTCTTTCCATCAAGACCGGCGCCCTTCGCCATTGCGCTTTCGAGGGTATCGGCAATTAATCGCTTGACGACATTGGTGCACTCTGCAAAACCACGATCGAGATAGATAGCGCCGATTAACGCTTCAAGAGCATCGGCTAGAAGTGAGTTCTTATCGCGCCCATTAGTGACTTCTTCGCCCTTTCCAAGGCGGATGTACTTACCTAACTCGAGAGTTCGGGCGATATCAGCGAGCGCGCGCATATTGACGATGCCAGAGCGCAGCGGAGAGAGCCGACTTTCGTCGAGATCGGGATATTTAAGGTAGAGCTCTTCGGTAACGATGAGACCAAGAACAGAGTCGCCGAGAAATTCAAGGCGTTCGTTGGTGGTTGTTATACC
>WLKV01000028.1 GCA_009701085.1 Actinomycetota bacterium
CTCGATCGTAAGATGGCTGATAAGCGCATCTTCCCTGCGGTCAACGTTGTTGCATCAGGTACACGTAAGGAAGAAATCCTTATGGGAACTGAAGAACTCAACATTGTCTGGAAGCTTCGTCGCGTTCTTCACGCTCTCGAACCGCAGGCCGCACTCGAACTCTTGCTCGAGAAGATGAAGGGCACTAAGTCCAACGTCGAATTCTTGATGCAGATTCAGAAGACAACGTCTGGTCCAGACGACAGCAAGTAAGTCGCTCCGCAAAGTCACACAAAGTTCACAAGAAGCCCCGTTCAGAGATGAGCGGGGCTTCTTCCTTTCCCAGTAGGCGCTCTCCATAAGCACAGAGGAAGCACAAGGTGGCCCTCCATAGTTCTGGTTATACGCAGGACCTAACAGGGGAGAAGAAGATGAAGTTCATTTCAGCAAAGAACGTCGGACTATTGGTAGCAGCTGGCCTCATTGCAAGTACAGGAACAGCGATTGCGGCAGATACAACTGCTCCAACAACAACACCGACAGCAAAGACACATACTCCAAGCCCAGAAATCGTTGCATTTAAGTCAGCGATTGCGACATACCGTGCAGGACATGAAGCAGCGGCCAATACTTTTAAATCAGCGATTGCAACAGCGAAGGCAACTAAGGAAGCAGCGATCAAAGCTGCGACAACTCCTGAAGCTAAAGCTGCTGCACGCACTACATTTCAATCTGCGGTAGCAACTGCAAAATCCACACGCGATGCCGCATTTGCAGCCCTTGGCACAAAGCCAGTACGACCAGTTCAGGCTGCTAAGTAAGAACTTCCCCGACGGGTAGCAGGTGGCCGCAGAATCCAGCGTGGATTTTGCGGTTTTCTGCTTTTAGGAGAGACTTAGCGCCTATTGCCACACCTTATGGCGATGACCTGGTTCACCAGCGAGCTGGACCCAGACTCAAGAAAAGGAATATGAATATGAAGAAAGATATCCACCCAGAGTACAAAGAGACTCAAGTAACGTGTGGTTGCGGTGAAAAGTTTCTAACCCGCTCAACAGTTGCAAGCGGATCAATCTATGTTGAAGTTTGCTCAGTCTGCCACCCGTTCTACACAGGCAAGCAGCGCATCCTCGATACCGGTGGACGCGTCGCTAAGTTCGAAGAGCGTTTCGGTAAGAATAAGTAGCTTTCTAAAGAGACCGCATCGCAACCCATTAGTGGTTGCGGGGCGGTCTTTTTATTTCTCCAAAGTACCTATCGAGAAGGGATGAAGTCATATGGCTAACGATCGTTTTGCATCAGCACATGAAATGGTGCGCGAATATCAAGAGCTCGAAGCAAAGATGGCAGACCCTTCTATCCATGAAGATCAAGGCACGGCCCGCAAACTTGGTCGTCGTTATGCGCAGCTCGGTCCAGTAGTTGCAGGCTTCAATGCCTGGAAGGCAGCTGCCGATGATCTTGAGGCTGCGAAAGAGATGGCTGCTGAAGATCCTTCATTTGCCTCAGAAATTCCAGCGATGGAAGTTGCCGTTGAAGCCGCTGCAGAAAAGTTAGAAGAGCTCCTTCTTCCACGCGACCCTAACGATGATCGCGATGTCATTATTGAAGTCAAGGCCGGTGCAGGTGGCGATGAGTCAGCCCTCTTTGCTGGCGATTTAGTTCGTATGTATCAGCGCTATGCAGAAAAGCGCGGTTGGAAGATTGAAATCATCGATATGACTGAGTCAGAGCTCGGTGGGTATAAAGATATTTCTATGGCGGTGAAATCAAAGGGAACTCCGGAACCTGGAACAACACCGTATGCACGACTTAAATTTGAAGGCGGAGTACACCGCGTTCAGCGCGTTCCAGAAACGGAAAGCCAAGGACGTATTCATACATCTGCAGCTGGCGTACTCATTCTCCCTGAAGCGGAAGAAGTCGATGTCGAGCTCAATATGAACGACGTTCGCGTTGATGTCTATCGCTCATCAGGTCCTGGTGGACAGTCTGTTAACACCACTGACTCTGCTGTTCGTCTCACTCACGTTCCTACTGGAATTGTTGTTTCATGTCAGAACGAGAAGTCGCAGCTTCAGAATAAGGAATCTGCGCTTCGTATTTTGCGCGCACGCCTGCTTGTCGATGCGCAGGAAAAGGCAGAAGCTGCTGCAATGGCAGAGCGTAAGAGCCAAGTCCGTACCGTCGATCGTTCAGAGCGCATTCGTACCTATAACTATCCTGAAAATCGACTCAGCGATCACCGCGTGAATTACAAGGCAAATAACCTTGATGCAGTTCTTAATGGAGAGCTCGATGAAGTTGTACAGGCGCTTCTCGATGCCGATAGAGCCGCAAAGCTTTCATCTACAAATTAAGTAGCAACTATGGATCTGACCTTTAAAGAATTCTTGCGAGGCGGGAAAGAACAGCTATCTCAAGCAGGTTTTGCCGAAGTAGAAGCAGAACACTTACTTGCCCACACCCTCGGACTTTCACGGATGGACCTTCACAATCCACTGACAGTTGAAAATGCACTGTCAGCAATCGGCGATATGACAATCGTTGAAGAGACTTTCTGGAAGTTATTGGATCGGCGTTGCGCGCATGAACCTTTGCAATATCTCACTGGCGTTGCATATTTCCGCCACCTTGAATTGAAGGTGGGACCGGGTGTTCTCGTCCCACGCCCCGAGAGCGAACTCCTTGTCGAAGCAGTACTGACTCACATTGAGAAGTTAAGTGGCGCTGTCAGCGTTGTCGATCTTGGTTCAGGTTCAGGTGCACTCGCACTCGCGATTGCAACCGAAGCGCCACAGACACATGTCATTGCAGTTGAGAAGAGCACCGAAGCTATTCACTGGTTGAAAGAGAATGTCTCCTTCATCGATGAAAAGGTTCGCATTCTCGAAAGCGATGTCGCCACTGCCCTCGAAGGCGTGAAGTGCGATGTCGTCATTGCCAACCCTCCCTATATCCCTGATGCCCAAGAGCTTCCGCGCGATGTTGCAGATCATGAGCCTGCAATCGCCCTCTTTGGTGGAGTAGATGGAATGAAAGCTCCGCGACTCTTTATCTCAACAGCAGGACGCCTCTTAAAGGAAGGCGGATTCCTTGCGATCGAACATCATGAAGAGCAAGGCGCAGCCATCGCCGATGTACTTAGCGCAGATTTCACAGATATTCTTCTGCATCAGGATTTAACAGGCCGACCACGATTTACGACTGCAGTGAGGAGATAGCGATGCCACGCATTGACCTCAAGCAAGGTGAACAGAAGAAACATATTGCTCGCGCACTCAAAGAGATTCGCGCAGGCTATGTCATCGTTGCTCCACTCGAACATGGTTATGTCTACTTAGCTGATGCTTTCTCACCTTTTGCAGTTCGCGCAATGCATGTACTCCGTGGCGATGAACTCGGAGTTGCTGCACAAGTGCTCGCTTATAGTCTGGATACCGTGAAAGGAATTTCACGCGCAGTATCTCCTCAGACACAAGATCTCTGTAAGAAATTCTGGCCAGGTCTTCTCTCTATCTCTCTCAAGCCAAGTTCAGTTCTCAACTGGGATCTCGGCGATGATAAAGAGCTCGATTGGTTCAATGTGCGCGTTCCAAAATCTAAATTTGTTCGCGCGCTCTTAAAGGAGTCAGGGCCACTTGCGATTGCAAGCGCCTCAACTGCCGGCGAAGAACCAATGTTGAAGATTGATCGCGCCAAGGTCAAAGATTGGGATGTTGCAGTGGTCTTCGATAACGGCGCACTCAAGGCAGGTCCTCGCTCCACCATCATCGAGGCCGATGCTCTCGATATGCGCTTGGTACGAGAAGGAGCTATTTCATTTGATGAGATGGCGAAGGTCGCACCGAACATTTCTTATATCTAAAGAGAAATACCCTTACTAACTATTAGGCTGGCCCCATGTCCGAAACTTTCTATGGCCCAGATTTCACCCTTCTCTCTCGCCAAGATCCAGATATTGCAGCGGTATTGCTCTCTGAACTTAAACGTCAGCAGACAAACCTCCAGCTGATCGCTTCAGAGAACTTCACATCACGCGCAGTTCTTGCAGCGCTCGGCTCAACTCTCTCTAATAAGTATGCAGAGGGTTACCCAGGTAAGCGCTACTACGGTGGCTGTGAAGAAGTCGATAAGGCCGAGACCATCGCCATCGATCGCGCTAAAGAACTCTTCGGTGCAGAACATGCAAACGTTCAACCTCACTCAGGTGCAAGTGCAAACGTTGCTGTCTATCAAGCTTTTACCAAGCCAGGTGACACCGTTCTTGCGATGTCACTTCCACACGGTGGACACCTCACACATGGTTCGAAGGTCAACTTCTCCGGTAAGTGGTTTAACGTCGTTTCATACGGCGTCCGCCAAGATAACGAGCTCATCGATTACGACGAACTCCGCGACCTTGCTATCGCCAATAAGCCAAAGATGATCTGTTCAGGTGCGACTGCCTACCCATCACTGATTGATTTCGAGAAAGTGCGCGCCATCTGCGACGAAGTCGGCGCAATCATGTGGGTCGATGCAGCTCACTTCATCGGACTTGTCGCAGGTAAGGCAATTCCTTCACCTGTTCCATATGCAGATGTTGTCTCATTTACAACACATAAAGTTTTGCGCGGCCCACGCGGTGGAATGATCCTTACCAAGGCAGAGCATGCAGCTGCTATTGATAAAGCGGTATTCCCAGGAATGCAGGGCGGACCAATCATGTCTGCAGTTGCAGGCAAGGCGATTGCACTTGCTGAGTGCGCGACACCGGCTTATCAAAAGTACGCAAAAGATGTCATCATCAATGCGCAGGCACTTGCTGCAGCCCTCGAAGGTGAAGGTATGCGCGCAGTATCTGGCGGCACTCAGACTCACCTCGCACTGATTGATATTCGCTCAACCGGCGTCAATGGCAAGGTTGCTGACGAACGTTGCGGCGCAGCAGGAATTGTTCTTAATAAGAACTCAATTCCTTACGATCCAGAAGCACCTTCAGTAACTTCAGGTATTCGTGTCGGAACTCCTGCAACAACTACCCAAGGAATGGGCGTTGAAGAGATGAAGACGATTGCATCTCTGATTGCACGTGCAATTAAGACCGAGGATGCAGTTTCACATGCTGCGATTAAATCTGAAGTCCACGCACTCACTGCACGTTTTCCTATCTATCAGGCGTAGAGAAAACCTCTAACAGATGCGCGAGTACCTCGTCACACTTCTCCTGGCGGCAGCGCTCTGTTATGTCATCACTCCCTTTGTACGTTCATGGGCGATTAAAGTCGGTGCAGTTGCGCAGATTCGCACGCGCGATGTTCACACAACTCCCACTCCTCGCTGGGGCGGGCTCGCAATGTGGATTGCCATGGCGCTCACCTTTGCGATGGTCAATCACTTATCTCTAGTCGGAAAATCTTTTGGTCGCGAGTCACTTGGAATCTTTTTGGCTGCAACGTTGCTCGTTGCAATCGGTCTAGTCGATGATCGCTTTGAACTCGATGCTCTGACAAAACTCGCCGGCCAAGCGCTTGCCGCCGGAATTTTATTGCTCTTCGGTATTCAAGTTCTCTGGCTTCCTATTAATGGAGTGATCACACTTCCACCTAGCATCGGACAACTTGTCACCGTCATGATTGTGCTTGTCACTATCAATGCCGTGAACTTTATTGATGGACTTGATGGGTTAGCAGCCGGCATCGTTGCTATCTCTGGAGCTGCATTTTTCGCCTTCGCTTACTTACTGGCTGTGGTCTATGGCTTCAGCCGCGCAGGCGCACCATCGCTGATTACCGCAGTGATTATCGGCGTCTGTATTGGTTTTCTGCCTCATAACGCCCATCCCGCAAAGATCTTCATGGGCGACTCTGGCTCCATGTTCCTTGGACTCTTGCTCGCAGCATCGGCTATTACATTGACCGGACAGATTGATCCCAATGCAATCTCTGCTGAGAAGTTGGGGCCAACTCTTCTTCCGCTGATGTTGCCATTTGCGGTTCTTGCAATTCCACTCATTGATCTCTTCTCAGCAATCATTCGCCGATTGCGCGCCGGTCAATCTCCCTTTAGCTCCGATAAAGAACATATGCATCACCGAATCCTTCGCGCAGGAAACACACATCTGCGCACAACGTTGATTATGTATTTATGGACCGCGACAATTGCTTTCCCTGTAGTCGTATCTGCATTTGAACCTTTATGGGTTGCAGCGATTGTTGCTGGTGCAATGCTCGCCTTTACCTTGTATTACTCAAAGAGTGGAGTTCTTGTAAATGACAAGCAACCAAAGTAATCCAAGTAATGAGGCGCAGTTACTTCGTGGTGCACTCACTCCAACTTTTATAGTCGGCATCATCGCAATCGGATTCTCAATTTTCATGAAGGGCACATCAGGTTTCTTCGGCGCCCTCCTTGCCCAAGCAGTCGTTCTTATCTACTTCTTGGTTCACATCTTCGTATCCAAGATTTCTCGGAACCTTGATCCCATGAGCACCATGGCGCTTGCGATGTTTTCTTACTTTGCCAAGTTCATGCTCCTCGGAGCCTTTTTATGGGCACTGACCAGATACACCTCACGCTCTTCAATCGACCGCACCACCTTTGGGGTCACGGCGATTGCGCTCACCTTCGCCTGGCTAGGCGGAGAAATTGCTAGTTATCTAAAGCTGAAAACTCATCTACCATTGCCGCATGAGCAACAACCCAACTAACCGCCGAGAAGAGAACGCCCTCTGGTCGATCTTCGGCTACCTCGTTTCAGGCCTGCTCTTCTGGGGCGGCATCGGCTGGGCGGCAGACCACTTCTTCAACACCACCTACCTGACCCTCATCGGCCTCTTGGTCGGAATGGGCGGGGCGCTCTACCTCGTCTGGCTGCGGTTCGGACGCGAATAAGTAAGCCTCTGGGGAAGTGACCAGCCCCACGGGAAATCCCTGATTTCCGATTTCACAGGGGAGAGGTTTTCCCCATAAGGTTGCCCTGCTTTACCGCTTCCCCAGCGAATGGTCTATAAGCCCTTTTATCTCTCAAGGAGTGTGTGTGCGCGCGTTAAGTAACTTACACGCAGAAGGTGATGGATTCGTCCCACCTAGTACAAACGACTTCAACCTCCCCCCA
>WLKV01000029.1 GCA_009701085.1 Actinomycetota bacterium
ACACGGAAATTCTGCGACTGCAACGAAGGTCTTTGAGACTAAACAAGTTGTCGCAGATGGCGCCACTGAAATCGATGTCGTTATAAATATCGGTTGGATGAAGTCAGGAATGTATGACGAAGTACGCGAGGAAATCGCTGCCGTCGTCGCTGCCGCGGCCGGAAATCAAGTGAAAGTTATCCTTGAGAATGCATATCTAACAAAAGAAGAGATCGTGAAAGCCTGTCAGCTCTGCGAGGTAGCCGGTGCAGATTATGTAAAGACATCTACAGGCTTTGCTCCAACGGGTGCAATCCTCGAAGATGTTCAGCTGATGCGCGCATCAGTCTCTTCCAAGGTTGAAGTAAAGAGCGCAGGCGGCGTGAAGTCACTCGATATGTTGCTCTCTTTTATGGATGCTGGAGTAAAGCGCAGTGGTGCTAGCGGAACCGCTGCAATGCTCGATGAATTTGTTGAGCGCTTCGGCGCTTAACCAGCCAAGAACTTCTTGAGCGGTTCGCGCAGTTCATTTAAGAGCGCCTCTGAATCCTGTGACGTCTTCGTAATAACTTCGATGTAGCACTTCATCTTGGCTTCTGTGCCTGATGGGCGGACGATGATGCGAATACCGCCAGCAAGCCAGATACGTAAACCGTCGGTTGGTGGCAATCCATCTTTCGGTGCTGCTAAATCATCGATTGATTCAACAGCGCGCCCTGCAATTTCCTTGGGAGGATTCTGGCGAAGCCCAGCAAGAAGTCGAGTGATGGCAGACATATCTGAAACACGGATTGATATCTGTTCTGTCCCGTGGAAACCGTGACGTTCCCAGACTTGATTGAGTAAGTCGCTAATAGTGAGGCCATCACGCTTGAGATCCATCGCCACTTGCGCCAAGAAAATTGCTGCAGAGATTCCATCTTTATCGTTGACGGTATCGGAATCAACTGCATATCCGATCGCTTCTTCATATCCAAAGGCGAGATCTTCAATCTTTGCCAGCCACTTAAAGCCTGTTAGAACTTCTTGAAAATCTATTCCGTAATGAGCGCTGATCTTGCGTAGAGCAGATGAGGAGACGATGGAGTTTCCAAATGTTCCGGTGGGCTTTGATCGCGCTATCCATTCGCCCAGAACAACGCCGAGTTCATCTCCGCGGAGCATGCGCCAGCCCACTGCAGGGTCATTGATAGCTGCAGCGCAACGATCGGCATCTGGGTCATTAGCAATAACTAATTCAGCGCCAAAATCGCGAGCTTTCTTGAGAGCGAGATCGATAGCTCCTGGCTCTTCAGGATTGGGAAATGCAACAGTTGGAAAATCTGGATCTGGAGTGCACTGCTCATCGACGGTTATGAGAGATGAGAAGCCAGCCTTGTTAAAGACTAACTGTGCCGTCTCGGTACCGACGCCATGCATAGCGGTGTAAACAACTTTGAGATCTCCAGGACGCGGTGCAAGCGCGCTTGTTCTCTTCACATATTCATTGAGAACTTCTTCATCCAGAATTGTCCACTTGCTGCCACGGGGGAGTGATTTGAGAGATGTCACTGCATCGATATCAGCTGCAATAAATCCATCGGTGGGATTGATGATTTGTGACGAAGCATATTTAATTCCATCAGCCTCAGGTCCTACATAAACCTTATATCCGTTATCTTGTGGCGGATTGTGGCTTGCTGTCACCATGATTCCGATATCGCAGGCAAGGTAAGAAGTAGCAAATGCAAGAACAGGCGTTGGAAGCGGGCGTGGAAGTATGTACACATCCATACCGGCACCACTCATAATCTCTGCAGTCTCAAAGGTGTAATCCTCAGAGCCATACCGAGCATCTCTACCGACAACAACCTTGGTCATTCCGCGCTTCTTCATATAGGCAGCGATACCTGCTGCAGCACGACCAACGACAGCGCGGTTCATACACGACGGTCCTGGACCTATCGGACCACGCAGACCAGCAGTTCCGAATTGAAGGAAGCCGTTGAAATACTTCTTGAGAGTCTCTTCATCGCCAGCATCGAGCAGAGTCTGTAACTCAGTAGCTGTCTTGAGATCTGGGTCGTCAGCAATCCAAGCTTCAACTTCGGCGCGCAGAGTGCTATTCATGGTTTAAGGCTAATCTCGTTAGACGAGTTTAGGAATAGTGTTCTTGAGCAGAGTACCCATGCGATCGGCAGCAGCTTTTCCAGCAGCAATCACTTCTTCGTGGTTTAACTTCTCGCCTGTAACGCCGGCGGCAGCATTGGTAACCAGTGAGATACCAAGAACTTCAGCGCCAAGTGCATGCGCAGCAATTGCTTCAGGAACTGTAGACATTCCAACGAGATCGGCGCCCATGGTGCGCATCATCAAAATTTCAGCAGGAGTTTCATAAGTTGGGCCACGCCAGTGAACATAGACACCTTCGGCAAGAGATGCATCTTCCTTCTTTACGATCTCGCGAATGCGCTTGCTGTAGAGATCAGTGAGATCGATAAATGTTGCACCTGAAAGAGGGGATGCTGCAGTAAGTGAAATATGGTCGCGGATGATGACTGGTTGACCAACCTTGTATGAAGTATTGATGCCACCACATGCGTTGGTGAGGATGACAACTTTGCATCCTGCCTTTACAGCTGTACGAACTCCGTGAACGACCGGCTCCATGCCTTTACCTTCATAGAGATGGGTGCGACCGAGAAAAACAAGAGCGCGAATAGTTTTGCCGTTCTCAACGATTTCATAAGAACGAACTTTTCCTGAGTGACCTTCAACTGCTGGCGCAAAGAAACCGGTGATCTCATGCGCATCGCATTCGTAAGCGGGAGCACCGAGCGCATCAGCTGCTGTTACCCACCCCGAACCCATAACGAGTGCGACATCGTGGGATGCGACGCCTGTACGTTCTGCGATTTCTGCCGCTGCCTTCGTAGCAGCAGCTAATGGATCAGAGTAGAGAAGATCAGTTGAGGTCATGCCTCAATAATGTCACAGAGAACAGTTCCGCTGGCCACGGTCTCACCGATTACAGCTTTTAGGTTCTTAATCACACCTGACTTGTGGGCATTGAGTGGTTGCTCCATCTTCATCGCTTCGAGAACGATGACGAGATCTCCGGCTTCAACGCTCTGTCCTTCTTCGACTGCAATCTTTACGACAGTTCCTTGCATAGGGCTGGCGAGGCCAGTTCCTGATGATCCGCCACCGGATGATTGCTTTGCGCGATGGCGCTTCACAACAGGTTCTGGTGCATGAACGAGGATTTCAAAGCGCTTTCCATTGACTTCAGCGACGAGCTTTTCTGCAGCAACGCGAGTCTGAATTTCAGCAGCGCTTGATTCAAAGGCGGGGATATCGTTCTTAAATTCATTTTCGATATAACTCGTATAAACCTTGAAGACTTCTGTATATGCAGGATCTTCGAGGATTGCACGGTGGAATGGAAGCGCAGTAGCAAGGCCACCTACTTCGAATTCAGCAAGTGCGCGACGTGCGCGCTGGATAGCTTCTTTACGAGTAGCACCAGTAACGATCAGCTTCGCAAGAAGTGAATCGAAGTTTCCGCCGATGACATCGCCATTACGGAATCCTGCATCGACGCGGACGCCAGGACCTGTTGGAATATTCCACGCCGTGATTCGTCCTGGTGCAGGCAAGAATGAACGGCCTGGATCTTCGCCGTTAATACGGAATTCAATCGAGTGTCCACGCACAACAGGATCATCAAAGCCGAGGCTTTCACCCATTGCGATACGGAATTGTTCGCGCACAAGGTCGATTCCAGTTACTTCTTCAGAGACTGGGTGTTCTACCTGTAGACGAGTATTTACTTCAAGGAAAGAGATTGTTCCGTCGAGACCGACGAGGAATTCGCAGGTGCCGGCGCCAACGTATCCGGCTTCTTTCATGATTGCCTTACTTGAGCGGTAGAGCTCTTCATTCTGGGCATCAGTAAGAAATGGTGCAGGCGCTTCTTCTACAAGTTTCTGGTGGCGGCGCTGCAATGAACAATCGCGCGTTGAAACAACGACTGCATGGCCGTGCTTATCGACCAATACCTGTGTCTCTACGTGGCGCGGCTTATCGAGATAGCGCTCGACAAAACATTCACCGCGACCGAAACCTGCGATTGCTTCACGGACTGCTGATGCGTAAAGCTCGGGAATCTCTTCCATGGTGCGTGCCACTTTAAGTCCACGACCTCCGCCACCGAAGGCAGCTTTAATCGCAACTGGAAGACCATGTTCCTTGGCAAAGGCGAGAACTTCTTCATGTCCCGTTACTGGATCTTTTGTACCTGCAACAAGTGGTGCACCTGCAGCGGATGCGATGCGGCGTGCTGAAACTTTATCTCCCAGTGCGCTGATGGCAGCTGGTGGGGGACCGATCCAGATTAAACCGGCGTCGACAACGGCTTGTGCGAAGTCAGCATTCTCTGAGAGAAATCCATAACCTGGGTGGACTGCATCTGCGCCAGATTCCTTAGCGAGAGCGATGATCTTTGGAATATTGAGATAGGTATCTTTGGCGACAGTTCCGTTGAGTGAGTATGCAAAATCTGCACTCTTTGCGTGAAGTGCATCGCGATCTTCTTCAGAGTACATCGCCACTGATTCGAGGCCATGATCTTTACACGCGCGGATGACGCGAAGAGCAATCTCTCCTCGGTTTGCAATCAGAACGCGCTTCATGACATCTCCTTCACCTGTGGCCAAGAATAACCAAGTTGCTTCATTGCGTTACGAAGAAATGGCATCGAAATACCCACAACATTGGTGTAATCGCCCTCGATAACGGGGATGAATGGACTTCCGAAGCCATCGAGAGTGAATCCACCAGCTACATGGAGAGGTTCTTCAGATGCTACGTAATCAGCAATCTCTTCATCTGTCATATCTGTAAAGGTAACTTTTGTAGTGACGCGATCTGCGATTTCGATTCCGCGCTCAGTATCGATGATGCAGTGGCCAGTATGAAGTAGACCTGTACGGCCACTAATCTTTTTAGCGCGTTCGATTGCAATATCCGGAGTACCTGGCTTGCCGAATGAGACTCCATCGACATCAAAGGTGGAATCGCATCCGATAATGATTGCTGGGTAATCAATCATTTCGCGCACGGTATGGGCCTTTGAAATTGCTAGAGCAATCACCATATCTTCAGGGCTCATGGCGTTGAAGAAATCTGTCTCTTCATCAACGTTGCTCACAATGATTGTTGGCTTCAGTCCAGCATCGGTAAGCAAGCGACGGCGAGATGTAGATTGTGAAGCGAGAACGATACGTGGCATCTAGTGGTGCTTTCTTGCGCCGAATGTCATTTGGTGGGGCAGCGGTTGGCGCAATTGAGGAAGAGCGAAGACGCTGCGCTTTATGACCGGCTTAATATCGACAGCTTTATGGTTTGCGAGTACTGCTTGGAGCGCAAGGAGTTCTTCAGGCGTTGGATGACCTGCAGTGACAGAGAACTTCATCCTTATAGAGGAATATTTCCGTGCTTACGTGCAGGCAAGGTATCGCGCTTAGTCTTTAAGGTGCGGAATGCCTTTGTGATGTACTGGCGTGAATCTTCAGGTTCAATCACGCTATCGATAGTTCCGCGCTCCGCAGCCAAGTATGGATTGGAGAACTTCTCGGTGTACTCAGTGATGAGTTCAGCGCGCTTTGCATCCTGATCTTTAGCTTCAGCGAGATCCTTACGATAAAGAATATTGACCGCACCTTGTGCGCCCATCACCGCAATTTCAGCGCTTGGCCATGCGAAGTTAATATCGCTACCGAGGTACTTAGAGCCCATGACGATAAATGCGCCGCCATAAGCCTTGCGAGTAATAAGGGTCACGAGCGGAACTGATGCTTCAGCATATGCGTAGAGCAACTTTGCACCGCGACGAATGATTCCGTTCCACTCTTGTTCTGTTCCAGGCATAAATCCAGGTACATCTACGAGCGTAAGGATTGGAATATTAAATGCATCGCAGAAACGCAAGAAGCGCGCTGCTTTTTCAGATGAGTTGATATCAAGAGTTCCAGCTAATTGTGATGGCTGATTTGCGATGATTCCAACTGATTGACCTTCGATGCGCGCAAAACCCACAACGATATTAGGTGCGTAGAGCGCATGAACTTCAAGGAATTCGCCTTCATCAACAAGCGCTTGAATCAAGTTCTTCATATCGTAAGGCTGGTTAGGGCTATCTGGAATCAGAGTATTGAGCGCGGTATCGGATGCGCTCTTATCGAGAGTTTCGGTGGGAGGAAGTACAGGCGATCCATCCATATTGTTGGAAGGAAGATATGACAGAAGTGCCTTTACATAATCGATGGCATCGGCTTCAGAATCTGCCATGTAGTGTGCATTTCCAGATTTCGTGTTGTGCGTGAACGCACCACCGAGCTCTTCCATGCCGACATCTTCACCCGTGACAGTCTTGATGACATCAGGACCGGTGATAAACATATTTGAAGTCTCTTTCACCATGACGGTGAAGTCGGTAAGAGCAGGTGAGTATGCAGAACCACCAGCGCAGGGCCCGAGGATCAATGAGATTTGAGGAATGACACCTGAAGAACGGGTATTGAGGCGGAAGATACGGCCATAGCCATTGAGCGAAGCCACACCTTCTTGAATGCGCGCTCCACCCGAGTCGTTGATTCCGATAAGTGGAATCCCTGACTTCAGAGCAAACTCTGCAATCTTTACAATCTTTTCAGCATGCACTTCTCCGAGAGATCCACCAAAGACGGTGAAGTCCTGTGAGTAAAGTGCGATTGGTCGGCCATCTACTGTTGCAGTACCAATGATTACTCCGTCGCCGTAAGGGCGGTTCTTCTCCATGCCGAAGTTCTGTGCACGGTGGCGAGCAAACTCATCGATCTCGGTAAAAGAATCTGGATCCACGAGCATCTCAATACGTTCGCGAGCGGTGCCCTTGCCCTTGGCATGCTGCCTCTCTTCGGCGCGTGCAGAACCAGCGTGGACAGCTTCATCAATTCTTTCGCGGAGGTCTTCGATTTTTCCCGCGGT
>WLKV01000003.1 GCA_009701085.1 Actinomycetota bacterium
GGGCGAATGGATAGCGCGATCAAAGCCCACCGGAACATTTGGAAACTCCATTGTCTCCTCATCTGCCCTACGTAAAATCAGCGCTCATCACGGGATTGATTTCCAAGAAGTGCTTACCGGCTTTAAGTGGCTGGCAAAGATTGAAGATCTCGCCTTCGGATATGAAGAAGCGATCGGATATGCAGTTGATTCAGATACCGTCAACGATAAAGATGGAATCTCTGCCGCGATTTTCTTGGCGCAAGTGGCGATGGATCTCAAGCGTGATGGCCTCACAATTAGCGACCTACTCAATCAAGTGTGGGAACGTCACGGTTTCCACGGGACAGAACAGATATCAATCCGAGTTTCAGATATGTCTGCCATCACTCGACTTCTTGCGGGGCTTCGCGAGAATCCTCCCCAAGAAATTGCAGGGCGCGTTGTTGAATCAATCGATGATTTAGCGGCACCGAAGGATGGATTGCCACCAACCGATGGTTTACGAATCTGGCTTGCTGGCGGTATTCGCATCATCGTCCGCCCATCAGGCACAGAGGCGAAGATGAAGTGCTATATCGAAGTTATTACTAAGACGTCAGATGAATCACAGAAATTGCTCGACGAGATTCGCCAGCCTCTGAAAGAATTACTTTCATGAGTTTCTACGGACTTGTTGATGGATCCGAGAAATCTCTTATTCATTTCCTTGATCAACTCTCAGGTGTCGATCAAGTCGGCGCAGAAGCCCGAGCAGCCATGCTTGCAACGAGAAGCATTAAGACTTCGAGTAAAAAATGGGCTATTGAAACTGCCATCTCGATGGTGGACCTCACGACGCTTGAGGGTGCAGATACTCCTGGCAAAGTCCGAGCGTTATGTTCTAAAGCAGTCAGACCTGATCCCACAGATCCCACCGTGCCGAGCGTCGGCGCAGTCTGTGTCTATAACGATATGGTCGAAATCGCTCGCACACATTTAGATTCTATCGGCGGAAAACATGTTCCGGTGGCAGCGGTATCGACTGCCTTCCCATCTGGGCGCGCATCAATGGAAGTAAAGATTCAAGATACGCAAGATGCAATCGATGCAGGAGCTGCAGAGATCGATATGGTGATTGATCGCGGAGCATTCCTGGCGGGCAACTATGGTCTGGTTTTTGATGAAATCGTAAAGATCCGTGAAGTCTGCGGAGATAAGGCTCACCTGAAGGTTATCTTCGAGACAGGAGAGCTCGTTACTTACGACAACGTTCGCAAAGCTTCCTATCTTGCAATGCTTGCGGGCGCCGATTTCATCAAGACCTCGACTGGAAAGGTTGCCCCTGCAGCAACTCCTCCTGTTGTTCTTGTGATGCTGGAAGCGGTACGCGATTTCTACTCAATGACTCAACGCAGAATTGGAGTCAAGCCAGCGGGTGGCATCCGAACTACAAAAGATGCAATCAAACAACTTGTACTGGTCAATGAAACAGCTGGGCCCGAGTGGTTAACTCCAGACCTATTCCGTATCGGTGCCAGCGCTCTACTGAATGACCTACTGATGCAACGCATGAAAATGTCAGATGGCTACTACGCTAGCCCTAACTACGTCACGATCGATTAGAAGAGGCCAGAATGACTTTTGAATATGCCCCGGCTCCTGAATCTCGATCTATCGTCTCCATCAAGCCTAAGTACGGCCACTTCATCAATGGCTCCTTTGTCGCTGGAAAGAAGCACTTCCCCACCATTAATCCAGCAACCGAAGAGATCTTGAGTCACATTGCTTTGGGTGGAATATCTGATGTCGATAAAGCTGTCATGGCTGCGCAGAAGGCATATACCAAGACTTGGTCCAAGCTATCCGGGAAAGAGCGAGGAAAGTATCTCTACCGCATTGCACGCATTCTTCAAGAACGTGCACGTGAGTTCGCAGTTCTCGAGACACTTGATAATGGAAAGCCAATCCGTGAAACGCGCGATATCGATATTCCACTCGTCGCAGCCCACTTCTTTTATCACGCAGGGTGGGCCGATAAATTAGATTACGCAGGACTTGGCCACTCCCCTAAGGCTTACGGAGTTGCAGGTCAGATTATTCCGTGGAATTTCCCACTTCTCATGCTCGCTTGGAAAGTTGCGCCAGCGCTTGCAACAGGCAACACCGTAGTTCTTAAGCCAGCAGAAACAACTTCACTTACCGCTCTGCTCTTTGCCGAAGTCTGCCAACAAGCCGAATTACCAGATGGTGTGGTCAATATTGTTACTGGTGATGGGTCTACAGGTTCAGCAATCGTGAACCATCCAGGAGTTCATAAGATTGCATTTACTGGCTCTACCGATGTCGGTAAGAAGATTGCCCGTGCCATTGCTTCAACAGATAAGAAGGCAACTCTCGAACTTGGCGGCAAAGGCGCAAATATCGTCTTTGATGATGCGCCTATCGATGAAACTGTAGAAGGAATAGTCAACGGAATATTCTTCAATCAAGGCCATGTCTGTTGCGCAGGCTCGCGCCTCATAGTTCAAGAGAGCGTTGCTGAAGAAATTATTGAGAAGCTCAAAGTCAGAATGGCCAAGATCCGCGTGGGCGATCCTCTCGATAAAAATACTGATTTAGGCGCAATCAACTCGAAAGAGCAGCTCGTGAAGATTAAGGAGCTCTCCGCAATTGGAGATGTGGAAGGTGCCGAGCGCTGGAGCCCGCAATGCAATCTCTCCGATAAGGGATTCTGGTTTGCTCCCACCATCTTCACCGGAGTAACCCAAGCGCACCGCATTGCGCAAGAAGAGATTTTTGGTCCAGTTCTTTCGGTCTTAACCTTTAGAACTCCGCAAGAAGCGATGGATAAGGCCAATAACACTCCCTTTGGATTATCTGCCGGAATCTGGAGCGAGAAAGGCTCACGTATTTTCTGGGCGAGCCAACACCTCAAGGCCGGAGTGATTTGGGCAAATACATTTAATAAATTTGATCCAGCATCGCCTTTCGGCGGATATAAAGAATCTGGCTGGGGACGCGAAGGCGGCAAACACGGATTAGCTGCATATTTGAAGACTGGCAAAGAAACTGGGGCAAAGTAAATGGCTACCAAAAAACCATCCCGTATAGATGTGAAAAAGACTTACAAGCTCTACATCAATGGCGCTTTTCCTCGAAGCGAATCTGGTCGAGTCTTTGAAGTAACAGCTAAGAATGGAGATTTTGTGGCCAACCCTGCACTCGCATCACGCAAAGATCTTCGTGATGCAGTTACTGCAGCGCGTGCAGCAGAATCTGGCTGGTCTAAAGCAACTGCCTACAACCGCGGACAGATTCTCTACAGGATTGCAGAGATGCTTGAGGGGCGATCCGAGCAATTCGAATCTGAGATCTCTCTCACTTCTCACACCACTCCTGCAAAGGCGAAGGTGATCGTCTCTGAAGCAATCGATCGATGGGTTTGGTATGCGGGCTGGAGTGACAAGCTTCAAGCTGTTAGCGGTGCCACTAATCCAGTCTCTGGCCCATTCTTTAACTTTTCTATCTCTGAACCTCAGGGAGTCGTTGCAATCGCTTCCTCGGATAGCTTCATCGAATTTATCGATGCGATTGCAGCAGCCGTAGTTTCAGGAAACACATCTGTCGTACTCGTTCCAGGAGGGCTGGCAGTTCCTGCTATGTCATTTGCTGAAGTTCTTGCCACAAGTGATCTTCCCGCTGGCGTTATTAACATTCTGACTGGTTCCTTAGATGAACTGGCGCCATGGGCGGCTTCTCACATGGATATTGATGGCTTTGATATCACTGGAATCCAAAAGAAGAAACATGGAGCTCTCAAAGAGGCAGGTGCTGAAAACCTGAAAAGAATTCACTCCTTTGGATCAGGGAAAACCCCTACGCGCATTCTCGCCTTTATGGAATCCAAGACTGTCTGGCATTCAGTCGGGATTTAAGCCTTTATTCTTCTGAAATCTTTGCGAATGTTGGTTTGATAACGCTCTCAATAATTGCGAGGCGTTCTTCAAAGGGAATGAATGCGCTCTTGAGGGCATTGATGGTTACGCGCTGAAGATCCTGGAAAGTCCATTCACATTGATTGACCATCTCTGTCATCTCGCGAGTCATCGATGTCGCTGACATCAAACGGTTATCGGTATTGATAGTGACGCGGAAACGAAGCTTTGCCAGACGCGCAAGAGGGTGATGTGCAAAAGAATCTGCCACACCTGTCTGAATATTTGATGATGGACACATCTCAAGTGGAACGCGGCGATCACGGACGTAGGAGGCAAGACGACCTAAACGAGGTGGTGTGTGATTGAAATCGATATCGTCGGTGATGCGCACTCCATGGCCGAGACGTTCTGCGCCGCACAGCTGAATCGCTTCCCAGATTGATGGTAATCCATATGCCTCACCAGCATGGATGGTGAAGTGTGCATTTTCGCGACGTAAATATTCAAAGGTATCGAGCTGATCACTCGGTGGGAATCCATCTTCAGGGCCTGCAATATCGAATCCAACAACGCCTTGATCGCGGTATTTCACTGCAAGTTCTGCTACTTCTTGCGAAAGTTCGTTCTGGCGCATTCCACAGAGAAGTGACATTACTCGGATTGTGTTTCCTTCAGCTTTTGCTTCGGCTTCGCCAGCGCGGAAACCTTCAAGAATTGCTTCGATCGCCTGTGAGAGCGATAAACCTTTTTCAGTGATGAGTTCGGGCGCCATACGCACTTCAGCATAGACAACACCATCGCGAGCTAAGTCGACTGCGCACTCGCGCGCTACGCGAACTACATCTTCTTTACGTTGCATTACCGCAACTGTGTGAGCAAAGGTCTCGAGGTAGAGAACCAAAGAACCTGAATCACATGAGCTACGGAACCATTCAGCGAGTTCTGCAGCATCGTAGGTTGGAAGTTCGTGGCCAATCTCTTGTGCAATATCGATAATTGTTTGAGGACGAAGTCCACCATCAAGGTGATCGTGCAGAAGTGCCTTGGGAAGGCGCTTTACTTGATCAGCTGTTGGCTTCTTTGTTAAATCGCTCATCCTTCAATTCTCTCTAACACTAGAGGCAGACGATTAACCGTTCCACCTTCAACTATTGTGACAGCGCCTTCAAGAATTTCGAGTGCGCGTTCAAATCGTGGAGCTTCATCGGTATGCAATGTCATCAGCGGTGAACCTGCAGTGATGTAATCACCAGGCTTTGCATGGAGTTCGATACCTGCTCCTGCTTGTACCTTCTCGCCCTGCTTAGAACGTCCTGCGCCTAACCGCCATGCGCTAACGCCGACCTTCATGGCATCCATGGTTGTAATCGTGCCGCTATTGGCCGCCTTTACAACATGCTGTTCACGAGCAACCGGAAGTGCAGCATCAGGATCTCCGCCTTGTGCGCTAATCATGCGGCGCCAGTGATCCATTGCGCTTCCATCTTTCAGCGCATCGGCAGGATCTTTTCCGACAATGCCCGCTGCATCAATCATTTCGCGTGCAAGGAGAATCGTTAATTCAACGACATCTGCGGGTCCGCCACCTGCAAGGACTTCTACGGATTCGCGAACTTCAAGAGCGTTTCCGGCAGTAAGACCGAGCGGAACATCCATCGCAGTAACGAGGGCACGTGTCTTCACTCCTGCATCTTTACCAAGTTGCACCATCGTGCGAGCAAGTTCAGATGCCTTTGCAGGATCTGACATAAAGGCGCCAGAACCAGTCTTGACGTCGAGAACGAGTGCGGAAGTACCTTCAGCAATCTTCTTACTCATAATGGATGATGCAATGAGAGGTATGGCTTCAACGGTTGCTGTGACATCGCGAAGTGCATAGAGCTTCTTATCTGCTGGGGCGAGGCCGGCACCTGCTGCACAAATAACAGCGCCTGTATCTTGCAGAACTTTGAGCATCTCATCATTGGTCAGCGATGCGCGCCAACCCGGAATGGATTCGAGTTTGTCGAGAGTTCCACCGGTATGGCCAAGTCCGCGACCTGACAATTGAGGAACTGCTCCCCCGCATGCTGCAACAAGTGGAGCGAGAGGAAGAGTGATCTTGTCGCCGACGCCACCCGTTGAATGCTTATCTGCAGTTTTGCGATCGAGCTTCGACCAATCCATGCGTTCGCCACTATTGATCATGGCGTTGGTCCATCGAGAAATTTCGCGTGAGTTCATACCGTTGAGAAGAATTGCCATAAGAAGCGCTGACATCTGCTCGTCTGCAACAACTCCACGTGTGTAGGCATCGATGATCCAATCGATTTGTGGATCTGTTAACTCATTACGATCGCGCTTCGCCGCAATAATTTCAACGGCTGCAAATGGTTCAATCATGAAAGGCGTTCGTTCATCTCTTCAGGGCCAAATGCCCATGGAAGTAGGTCGCCAAGAGTTTTGATGCCTTCATTGGTATCCATCTGAAGTTTCGATCCGCCATGCTCTTGGAGCAACTGGCGACAGCGCCCGCATGGCATCAATGGATTGCCTGCAATATCTACACATGCAAAAGCCACAAGGCGTCCGCCTCCGGTAGCTATGAGGTTGGATACCAAACCACATTCAGCGCAGAGAGTGAGTCCGTAGCTAGCATTTTCAACATTGCACCCAGTGATGATGCGACCATCATCGACAAGAGCAGCCACGCCTACTGGAAACTTTGAATACGGCGCATATGCCTTCTTCATTGCACCGAGCGCTTCAGCGCGCAGTAATTCCCAATTGATCTCCATTAGTGCGAACCGCCTCCGCGTTTATAGGCAACGCCATCGGCAGCCGGTGCCCGAACTTTTCCGACAAAGCCAGAGACAGCGATGATTGTTGCTACATATGGCGCCATCAACATAAATTCAGATGGAATTGGTGTTCCGGTAATTGTCAGAAGTCCTTGCAAGTTATCTGCAAAGCCAAAGATGAGAGCTGCGGCGACTGCGCCAAGAGGGCTCCAGCGACCGAAGATAAGTGCAGCAAGTGCGATAAAGCCCTTACCTGCAGTCATCTCCTTGCTAAAGGAACCCACTGCGCCGAGTGTGAAGAATGCTCCACCCAGTCCTGCAACTGCGCCAGCAATGAGCACGTTGCGGAAGCGAATCTTGTTGACATCGATACCAACAGATTCTGCGGCAGTTGGGTGTTCGCCAACGGAACGAGTACGTAGCCCCCACTTAGATTTAAAGAGAGCGATATGAATGATAATCACGGCAACGTACATGAGGTAGACGATGATGCTCTGGCTAAAGAAGATCGGTCCTATAACGGGAATCTTCGAGAGCAGCGGAATCTCAATAGGTGCAAAGGTTCCTCCTGAGTTCCATGTTGATTGGTATGGAATCAAGAGCTTCTTGTAGAGAAAGTTGGTGAGTCCGATAACTAGAACATTGAGGACGAATCCGAGTACTACTTGGTCAATTCCATATTTGATTGCAAATACTGCAAGGAGCCATGCGATGGCAGCTCCTGCAAAAGGGGCCACGAGAAGGCCCGCAATCTTGTTCTGGGTAAGTGATGC
This sequence comes from Actinomycetota bacterium, assembly GCA_009701085.1. GTDB lineage: Bacteria > Actinomycetota > Actinomycetes > Nanopelagicales > Nanopelagicaceae > Planktophila > Planktophila grossartii. Next base: position 7,453 of record WLKV01000003.1, read on the forward strand.
AATGACGCCGGACATAAATGCGCCTGCAAGAAGCTGTCCTTCAATAGCGATATTGATGACGCCTGAGCGTTCAGAAAGTACACCTGCCATTGCGCCGAAGATCAGTGGAACAGAGAGGAAGAGCGCTCCTTGAAGAAGCCCGGTAAAGGGAATGAACTTTCCAGCTGCTGCCCAGCAGAGGAATGACATGAGAAATGATGCGCCGAAGAGTGCGCTGGCGGCACGGATTGTCTTACGTGCGCGGAATTGCAGGGCAGCGATTGCCACTGCAAGTAGTGCAATGACGGAGAAGAGAAGTGCCCCGCTCTTTGAGTTAACGATGATCTCTTTTGCAAGGACCCACTCATTTCCAAGGACAAAGCTATATGTGACGGGTTGTCCGGTCTTAGGAAGTATTCCGAAGATGGCGAGTGCAAAGGCACCGAGTCCTGCCATGGTGATGATTCCGCGCTTGCGGCGACGTTCAGGCGCAGAGAGCGCGCGTACTTCAACGGTACTCATTAACCATTCCATCCCTTCGAAGCTACGGTTTCGCCTTCATCGACGTTCTTTAGACGGAAGAGAGATTTAATCAGCGCAGGTGCTGCGATGAAGAGAACGACAAGCGCTTGGATAACGAGGACGAGATCCAGCGGTGTTTCAGTACTTGCCTGCATGGTGAGACCACCAGCACGGAGTGCACCAAAGAGGAGTGCTGCAAAAACTGTTCCGATAGGTGTTGCGCGACCTAAGAGTGCAACAGTGATTGCATCGAATCCAAAGCTTCCACCGACTCCTGCAGTCATTGCAGGTTCAGATCCAAGAATTTGAACAGCGCCACCGAGACCAGCAAGTGCCCCTGCAATAAACATGACAGATGTTGTTACGCGCGCGACCGAGATACCTGCAGTGCGTGATGCTGCTGCATTTGCACCCACAGCGCGGAAACGGAATCCCCATGTGCTTCGGTTAAGCAACCACCAGATGGCAGCCGCTGCAAAGAGAGCGACGATAAATCCAAAGTTTGCGCGAAGTTCGGAGCCAAAGAGATGTGGAAGACGCGCGCTCATCTTTACTTCAGGAGCGAGTGGATCTTGGCGGCCTGGGCGTAAGAAAGCAGTAGTACTCAATAGCCAAAGTAAGAAGTACCCAGCAACGTAGTTGAGCATGATGGTGACAATCACTTCGTGTGCCCCTGTGCGTGCTTTCAGAAGGCCAACGAAACCACCATAGAGCCCGGCAAAGAGCATCGCTGCGGCGATGGCTGCAATTGCATGAATTCCAGTGGGGAGATCGAAGGTGAAGCCAACCCAGCTTGCACCGATTGCTCCAGCAATGAATTGGCCTTGCGCGCCGATATTAAAGAGGCCGGCACGGAATGCGAGTGCGACGGAGAGACCGGTAAGAATAAGTGGCGAAGCAGCGACGAGTGTTTCAGAGAGTGGATAGAAACCCTGGAAGAAATGTCCTTCTGCTAAACGTGGATCGAAGATTGATCCACGGAAGAGCGCCCAATACGCATTGCCCGCAGTTGATAGACCCTTTGAGAGCATAGAGAGTGGATTGCCCTTGAGTGCCAAGACTGTTGAGTCTGAGAATGCAACGAGAAGACCGCTAACGAAGAGCGCCATCGCAAAGGAGAGGGCAGGAAGGATGAGTTTCTTTAACTTCACGGCTTTACTCCCGCCATCAAGAGACCGAGGTCTTCGCGAGAAGTTGTGGCTGGAACAATTGCAATAAATTCTCCACGATACATAACGGCGATGCGATCAGCGAGTGCTGAAACTTCATCTAACTCAGTACTAAAGAGCAATACGGCACGGCCTGAATCGCGTTCAGTGATGATGCGCTCATGGACAAATTCAATGGAGCCGACATCAAGTCCGCGCGTTGGCTGTGAAGCGACAACAAGTTTTACCGGGCGAGAAAGTTCGCGAGCAAGAACAACTTTCTGCTTATTGCCACCTGAAAGTGATGATGCAGAGTCTTTAGAGGACTGGGTGCGGATATCGAATTCTGCGATGCGCTTTTCGGCCTCTTGAGCAACAACTGTTGGTGAAATTACAGGACCCTTTGCATACGGTGGCAGATCATGGAGATCGAGAATCAAATTCTCTTCGATACTAAATGAACCAATAAGTCCATCTTCTTCACGTGATTCAGGGACAAATGCGATACCTGCATGAAGGGCTTCGCGCACTGAAGACTTGGTGATATCGACGCCATCGAGAGAGATAGTGCCGTGCACATGTTCTTGTAGTCCAACAATTGCTTCCGCAAGCTCTGATTGGCCATTGCCTTGCACGCCAGCAACTGCAAGAACTTCACCGGTTCGCAGTTCGAAGGAGACGTTCTTAACGAGTGAGCGACCTGTGTGATCTGAAATATTGAGATTCTTCACATCGAGCATGACCTTGCCGAGCTCAGGAGTTTTCTTCTCGACATCGAGCGATACGGGACGTCCGACCATGAGGGATGCGAGCTCTTCCTGCGAAGCAGATGGAGATGCCGTGCCAACAACCTTGCCGCGGCGAATGATGGTGATCTTGTCCGCTGCTTCTTTTACCTCACGAAGTTTGTGGGTAATAAAGACAATCGAAGTTCCGCGCTCTTTCAGCTTCTTCATATTGCGCAGAAGTTCATCTGTCTCTTGTGGAGTAAGTACCGCCGTCGGTTCGTCGAGAATCAGAACTTTTGCATCATAGATAAGTGCTCGAATGATTTCCACGCGCTGTTGTAGGCCAACGGGAAGATTCTCTACAAGAGCATCGGGGTCAATATCAAAGTTGAACTCTGCAGAAACACGGAGAATCTCTTTACGGGCTGCTTCAAGATCAAGGAGACCCGGCCCCTTTGTCTTCTCGTGTCCAAGGACAATATTTTCGGCCACTGTGAAAACCGGAATCAACATAAAGTGCTGATGGACCATTCCGATACCAGCAGCTAAAGCATCGAGAGGTGAATCGATCGAGACAACCTTGCCGTCGACGCTAATCGTTCCTTCGTCTGGCGAAAGAAGACCGTAGACGATATTCATCAGAGTTGATTTACCTGCACCATTTTCGCCAAGGATGGCGTGAATTTCGCCGTTGCCTACTGCGAGGTCGATGGAATCATTTGCGGTGAGGGACCCAAAGCGCTTTGTTATTCCGCGCAATTCGAGTGACATGTGCGTAAATCTACTAGTTTTATTGAAGTTTAGAAAGTTAAATGAAAAGAAAGATGGGCTAGCACCGAAGTGCTAGCCCATCTTTGTAATACTAGTTTTAGCTAATTACTTAGCTGAAACCTTTCCGCTGCGAATATCGTTACCGAGCTTTGTAACTTCGGTGCGAAGTGCAGTTGGGACCTTACGGATCAAGTCATGGTAAGGAGCAAGGAATGTTCCTGCATTCTTGAGGTTTCCGTTGTAGCCAGTTGATGAGAACTTTCCAGCGTTTTCATCTGCAATGACAGACTGAACTGAAGTTCCAACACCCTTAACTACTGAAGTCAAAAGTACTGACTTGTACTGTGGTGCTGCGATGAATCCATCTGTATCAACCCAGATAACAACTGACTTCTTTGAAGTCATTGAGTTACCAGCTGTTGCTCCACCAAGACCACCAGCGACAGGGAAGATTACATCTGCACCCTGCTGCTCGAAGTTCTTAGAGATCTGAAGCGCCTTAGCTGAATCAGAGAATCCGCCTACGAATGTTCCGTCCTTCTTAGCTGTATCCCAACCAAGAATTGCGACTGACTTGCCCTTTGCCTTGTTGTAGTGAGCTACACCCTTAGCAAAGCCATCCATGAAGATTGTGACTGGTGGAATGTTAAGTCCGCCGTATGTTGCAACCTTGCCGGTCTTTGAAACGCCAGCTGCGAGGTAACCAGCCTGGAATGCTGATTCATTTGTTGAGAACTCAAGTGGCTTGAGGTTTGCAAACTTTGTACCTGGGTAGACAGAACCGTCTGCACCGTGATCTTGTCCATCCTGATCAACGATTGCAAAGTGAACTGTTGGGTTTGCCTTAGCAGCAGCAACGATTGCGCCGTTGATAAGGAAGCCAACGCCAACGATGATGTTGCACTTCTCGTCTACAAGCTTCTTAATGTTTGGTGCGTAGTCAGCATCTGTTGTTGCAGCAAGGTACTTAACAGTGATGTTCTTATTTGCCTTTGCTGCAGCCTGTGCGCCTGCCCAAGCTGATGCGTTAAATGACTTGTCGTCAACGCCGCCTGTATCGAGTGCAAGACATGCCTTTGTTGCGTTAGCAGCGGTTGCAGCTGGAGCTGCACCGAATGCAAGAGCTGCAGCAGCGAAAACTGCTACAAACTTAATTGTCTTCTTCAAGGTTTCCTCCAAGGAATAAATGGGTGGTTCGTGAGTGTGAGCCTAGTAGTGAGCGTGGAAAATCAACAAAAGACTCAGGTTAATTTTGAGGTGTGGCTTGTAACAATTGAGAAAACTCTCAAGTTGAACTTTAAAGCTAGGCGGGAATTTTCTCTGCGGTAGCAGCTGCGATGTTAATTGAGCCACTCAGCGCAGAAAGCTCCTTGGATCGGATGGTGAATTCAATGCCTCCACCAGTGATGCCATACCGACGTCCGTAAATGCCGGCGTCGGCATCAAGAATGTCGAGGTACTGCTTCTTCGCAGCGGAGAGCGCGATGATGTCGTAGATTGCTTTATCTACGCGCTTCACGACAGATGCAATCAGAAATTTCTTGGTCGCACTTGTGACCGTGATGTACTGATCTGGTTCGACGTTGATGAGTCCGATATTCGAACCCTTCTTCTTCGCATTACGAGCAACGATTACTTTAAAGACTTCGGAGTCAGATCCTTGAGTTGCTACAAAGAGAACATCTGCACCCGCATCAATTACTTGGTTGGTCGCAGCTGAGTAAGAGCCTGAAACGTATTTAACGATTGGGATGACCTTCTTCTTACTTGCAAATACTCCCGCAGAGAACCCATCTTTATAGATATCTGCTTGATCTGGGTTTGCAATCATCGCGACTTTGCCCGTCTTGCTCACTTGAGCTGCGCTAAATCCAGCAAGGTAGGCGCCTTGAGTATTTGCGAAGATCACTGACGTCACATTGAGGGCGGCAACGCTTGCATCATTGATGATGGCGAAATGCGTGTTGGGAAATTCGACAGATAGCGCCTGAAGTGTTGAGGCATAACCTGCTCCGATAGCAATGATGGGGTTGCAACTCTTTGTAATGAGAGAGCGAATACGCTTTTCACGATCAGCGCTGGTTCCATCGGTTACGACAGCTTCGAGATTGAAATCAAATTGTTTCTGAGCTTTATCGAGACCTGCAGCAGAAGCATCATTAAATGACTTATCGCCGCGTCCGCCGATGTCGTATGCCACTCCCACGCTGAGCTGCGTTGCTGCCTGTGCAGGTACTGAGAGAAGTGAACCTCCGAGTACTACCGCAAGGAGGAGTGCGCGAATCTTCATTAGAGGACGACGCCCAAGTTCTTGTAAGTAGAGTCAATAGTCTGCTGAGCGACAGCGCGTGCCTTCTCAGAGCCTTGATGCAAAATATCGAGAAGATGCTTTTCATCTTCAAGAAGTTCCATCGCCGTCGCACGTATTGGGCGAAGGTATTCGACAACGACCTCAGCAACTGCTGATTTAAAGTCTCCGTAGCCCTTGCCTTCAAATTCATTTTCAAGTTCAGCGATTGTGCGACCTGAGAGCGCTGAATGGATTGTGAGGAGATTGCTAATACCGGGTTTTTCAGCGACGTCGTACTTCACTTCGCGACCAGCATCAGTCATGGCGCTCTTAATCTTCTTGAGGTTGGCTTCGGGTGTATCCATGATTTCGATAACGCCAGCCACTGCACCAGAAGATTTACTCATCTTCGCAGTTGGCTCTTGAATATCGTTGATCTTGGCCGCAGTCTTTAAAATATAGGCCTCAGGGAGTTGGAAGGTCTGTCCGTAGCGTGCATTGAAACGACCTGCAAGATCGCGAGTGAGTTCGATGTGCTGACGTTGATCTTCACCGACTGGTACGTAGTGCGCTTGGTAAAGAAGAATGTCTGCAGCTTGCAACATCGGATAGGTAAAGAGTCCTACGCGCGCAGAGTCAGCGCCAGCCTTGGAGGATTTATCTTTAAATTGAGTCATGCGACTTGCTTCACCGAAACCAGTGAGACATTCCATAATCCAACCCAATTGATTGTGCTGGGGAACTTGAGACTGCACAAAAAGTGTGGATTTCTCTGGTGAGATACCGAGAGCCAAGAGCTGCGCCGCAGATGCGAGTGTGCGCTTGCGAAGAAGTGCGGGGTCTGTCTCAACGGTGAGGGCGTGGAGATCGACGATGCAGTAAAAAGCATCGTGGCCATCTTGAAGCTCAACCCACTGCTTTACGGCACCGAGGTAATTACCGAGGTGGAAAGAGTCACTGGTTGGCTGAATGCCAGAGAGAACGCGCTTCATGGTTGTAATTCTCGCACGCCTTAGTAGTTACGCGAGATCAATAATCGACCAGCGCGCTTTCCTTCCATAGAAAGCACTGTGATGCGGACTCCATTGACGCCGACGATGTCACTTATGACTGGAATTCGCCCCAAGTAATGCATCACGAATCCACTTGCAGTTTCGTAAGGGCCTTCAGGGAGCTCGATTCCGGTCTCTTCGAGCAGATCTTCGAGTGATATCAAGCCATCGACCTCAAAATCACCTGTGCGTGATTCGAGCGAAACCTCAGTTTCATCGCCATCGTATTCATCGCGGATATCACCAATGAGAGTTTCAACGAGGTCTTCGAGGGTGACGATGCCATCTGTTCCACCATATTCATCGAGCACGATTGCTAGATGTTGGCGCTGATTACGCATCTCAGTGAGGGCAGGAAGAATTCCTTTTGTGCCAGGTAAGTACATGATGTTGCGTGCAAGCTCTTGGATCTTGGCATTGGAATTTGCAAGCGAGGTATCAAGAAGATCGCGAACGTGGATAAATCCAATGACTTCATCGGAAGATCCGCGCACTACGGGATAGCGTGAATGTGACTTCTCGATTGCGAGCGCAATTGCTTTGCCCACTGTCAGGGATGCATCCATAAAATCTACTTCAGTACGAGGAACCATCACTTCGTGGACCTGTCGTTCTGATGCATTAAATACTTCTTCAACGATGTCACGTTCTTCATCGGTGAGAGCAGCATGTCCTGCAACGAGATCGAGAAGTTCTTCTTCTGAAATCTGTGCACGTTGTTCTTTGGGATCGATTCCGAAGAGACGCACGACAATGCTTGTCGAATGGGATAAGACCCAGATGATGGGGCGGAAGAGATAGGTGAGTACCTGCACGATTCCGGCTGACGCGAGAGCAATCTCTTCGGTGCGATAGAGAGCTAAACGCTTAGGTACGAGTTCGCCGAAGACTAAAGAGAAGTAAGCGATGACTAGCGTGACGCCAATCAGCGATGTTGTATTTGCGCTCTTCGAAGAGATGCCGAGATCTTCAAGCCATGGAATTACGTAGACGCCAAGTTTTTCTGCGCCAAGGGCTGCAGAGAGAAATCCTGTGACGGTGACGCCCACTTGAAGGGCTGCTAAGAGTCGATTGGGGTTGGCGGCAACCTCGGCGACCTTTGCTCCGCGTTTTCCACGACCTGCCAACTGTTTGATCTGGCTTTCGCGGAGCGAGATA
>WLKV01000030.1 GCA_009701085.1 Actinomycetota bacterium
TGTTATCGCAATCCTTGACACAAACTGCGATCCTGATGAAGTTGATTTCAAGATTCCTGGTAACGACGATGCTATTCGCTCAATCGAATTGCTTACACGCGTCATCACCGATGCAATTGCAGAAGGCCTTAAGGCACGCTCTGCAGCAGCTCCAGCACCAGTTGCAACAGCGGAAGCTGCAGCAGCTGAAGCGCTTGAGAAGGAAATCCTTGCTGCTGCAACTGATGCACCAGCAACAACAGTGGAGGCATAACTAAATTGGCTAACTATTCAGCAGATGATGTAAAGCGTCTTCGCGAAGCAACTGCAGCAGGAATGCTCGATTGCAAGAAGGCACTTGATGAAGCAGATGGCGATTACGACAAGGCTGTCGAAATCATTCGTGTGAAGGGGCTAAAGGGCGTTACAAAGCGCGAAGGTCGCCTCACTTCAAATGGTTTGGTTGTAGCAAAGGTTCAGGGTGACCTCGGTGTCATGCTCGAACTCAACTGCGAGACAGACTTCGTTGCAAAGGGCGAGCGTTTTATCGCACTTGGCGATGAACTCGTAGAGCACCTCCTTTCATCTAAGTCAGCAGATGTTGCTGCATTCCTTTCATCAACAATGGCTAACGGCAAGACCGTTCAGTCTGTTATCGATGAAGGTAACGCAACAATGGGCGAGAAGATTGAAATTCGTAACGTTGCAGTAATCGAAGGACCAGTTGGTCTCTATCTCCACAAGACAAGCCCAGATTTGCCACCACAGGTTGGCGTCTTGGTTGCACTTGCTAAGGAAGCAGCTGAAGTTGGTAAGGACGTTGCACAGCACATCGCAGCATTCGCACCACGCTTCGTTAACCGCGAAGATGTTCCAGCAGACCTCATCGAGACCGAGCGTCGTCTTGCAGAAGAGACAGCGCGCGCCGAAGGTAAGCCAGAAGCATCACTATCAAAGATCATCGAAGGCCGCGTCACCGGTTTTGTGAAGGAAGTTTCACTGATCGAGCAGGCTTTCGCTAAGGATGCAAAGAAGACTGTTAAGCAGATTCTCGATGAGGCAGGAACTGCTGTTAAGGCATTCCATCGCTTCCGCGTGGGTCAATAAGCTTTTCTACAGAGGGTAATAGACTCAAGAAAAGTAAGAATTCGAAGAGCGAAAGGAGCACCAGTGCCAGGTACCCAGACTTCATCAACGAGGCGAACGTATCAGCGGGTGCTCCTTAAGCTTTCCGGAGAAGTTTTCGGTGGCAATAAGGGCATCGGTGTTGATCCCGATGTTCTGCAAGATGTAGCAAAACAGATTGCTGATGTTGTTCGCGCCGGCACTCAAGTAGCAATCGTTGTCGGTGGAGGTAATTTCTTCCGCGGCGCCGAACTTTCAGAGCGAGGCATGGAACGTTCACGCGCTGACTACATGGGAATGCTCGGAACAGTGATGAACTGTTTAGCTCTCCAAGATTTTCTTGAAAAAGAAGGCGTCGATACTCGCGTCCAGACAGCAATCACAATGGGACAAGTTGCCGAGCCATATGTTCCACGTCGCGCCATCCGCCACCTCGAAAAGGGTCGCGTAGTGATCTTTGGTGCAGGCGCCGGAATGCCATTCTTTACAACTGACACAGTTGCAGCGCAGCGCGCACTCGAAATCGGTGCAGGCGCACTCTTGCTCGCTAAGTCCGGAGTCGATGGCGTCTACAACGCAGATCCACGTAAGGATCCAAGCGCAACGAAGTTCGACACAATTTCGTATAACGAAGTTCTTCAGAAGTCACTCGCTGTTGCAGATGCTGCAGCCTTTAGCCTCTGCCGCGAAAACCACCTACCTATCGTGGTCTTCGACTTAATGACCAACGGAAATATTGGCCGCGCAGTTCGCGGTGAAAAGATTGGAACTCTCGTTTCTTAAACGAGAGGGATACCTAGGGAGCAACGACCATGGCAGATGTAACAAGCACACTCGCAGATGCGACAGATAAGATGAATAAGGCTGTCGAAGTTGCAAAAGATGATTTCGGTGCAATCCGCACAGGACGCGCACACCCTGCGATGTTTAACAAGATCATGGTCGATTACTACGGCACATGGACCGCTCTCTCACAGCTCGCCTCAATTCAGGTCCCTGAATCACGTATGGCAATCGTTTCTCCCTTCGATAAGGGCGCAATGACTTCTATCGAGAAGGCAATCCGCGAATCAGATCTAGGCGTTAACCCAGCAACTGATGGCGCTGTTATCCGCGTCAACTTCCCACAGCTCACAGAAGAGCGCCGCAAGGATTACATCAAGGTTGCAAAGACAAAAGCTGAAGATTCAAAGATTTCAATGCGCAACATCCGTCGTACCGCTAAGGAATTGATGGAGAAGCTCGAGAAAGATGGCGAGATTGGTAAAGATGATCTCAGCCGCGGTGAAAAAGAGCTCGAAAAGATCACGGCAGATCACGTTGCAAAGATTGATGAACTTCTCAAGCACAAGGAGGCGGAACTTCTCGAAGTCTAAGGACTTCTTTGAGTTCTACCACTGTGTCTGATTTACATTCGATCAACGAAGCGATTAATAAGCGCGCTGGTCGCAAGCTCCTGCCTTCAATCGGTGTGAGTCTTTTTCTGATTGCTCTTGTCTGGTTCTCGCTCGCTAGCTATCGCATTCTCTTTGCTGGTTTAGTCACCATCGCAGTGATTCTAGGAATTCGCGAGCTCCATCATGCGCTGACAACAACAAAGATTGATATTCCGCAATGGTCACTGACAACTGCAGCAGTCGCACTCTCTGCGGCAGCTTGGTTTGGGGGAGTTTCTGGCCTCTCTGTCGCAACTGCAATCGCATTTCCATGTCTCTTGGTTCTGCTTCTTCCTCGTGGAACTGAAGGTTTTGTCAGCACCGCATCCGCATCAGCTCTTGCACTTATCTACCTTCCATTCCTTGCAGGATTTCTCATTCTCCTTGCGCGCCCTTCCAATGGGCTAGCTCGCGTCATGACTCTCGTTGTTCTTGTTGGATGCAATGACACCTTTGCTTACCTCACTGGCGTGCTCTTCGGAAAACACCCACTTGCACCAAAAATTAGTCCCAAGAAAACAATCGAAGGGCTGATCGGTTCACTCATTTTTACTGTGATTGGCGGATCACTCGCATTCCACTTGATCATGGATTCTGACTGGTGGTTAGGTGCAATTGCCGGGCTCGTCACGGTATTTACTGCAACCGCAGGAGATCTCATCGAGTCTGCTCTTAAGCGCGATATGGCGATTAAAGATATGGGCAACTTACTTCCAGGCCATGGCGGCATCATGGACCGCCTTGATTCAGTTCTCTTTGCAGCTCCAGCCTTGTGGCTCGCACTCGAAATCGTGCGTCGCGCACAGGACTCAGGTTTGTTATGACAACAGAACGTCCCACCGAACTCAAATTAGTTTTCGATGAACCAGTTCAGCGAAAGAAGGCTCCTAAACACCTCGCTGATTTCGGTCCAGCAGAACGTAAAGCCTTCGCTAAGGAACTTGGTTTCCAACCATTTCGTGCTGCACAAGTAGCAACGCACTACTTCCAACATCTCTCCAACAATCCCGAAGAGTGGACCGATATTCCCGCAGCAGAGCGGCAAGCAATCGCAGATGCTCTTACTCCCAAGATGATTGAACTCGTCACGACGCGCACTACAGATGGCGGAATGACACGTAAAGATCTCTGGAAGTTACACGATGGAGTACTCGTTGAATCCGTTTTGATGCGTTACTCAGATCGCACAACAGTCTGTATCTCATCGCAAGCAGGGTGTGGAATGAACTGCCCATTCTGCGCAACTGGCCAAGCAGGACTTACTCGCAACCTTTCCGCCGCAGAAATCACCGACCAGATCGTTGCTGCAGCACGTGCATGTGCCGAAGGAGAAATGCCAGGTGGCCCAACGCGTCTATCCAATATCGTCTTTATGGGAATGGGCGAACCGCTCGCCAATTACAACGCAGTTGTTCGCACACTTCATAACATTACAGATCCAAATCCAGATGGCCTTGGAATCTCGGCGCGCTCTGTAGTTGTTTCAACAGTCGGTCTTGTTCCAGGTATTGAGAAGCTGATGGATGAAGGAATTAACTGCACCTTGGCAGTTTCACTCCACACACCTGATGATGAACTTCGCGACAGCCTTGTTCCTATCAATAATCGTTTCAATGTCCGTGAAGTTCTTGCGGCAGCAGATGCATATGAGAAGAAGACCGGTCGTCGATATTCAATCGAGTACGCACTCATCCGCGATATCAACGATCAATCATGGCGCTCAGATCTCTTGGGACGATTGCTCAAGAATCGCAATGCTCACGTCAACCTCATTCCCCTCAACCCAACACCAGGTTCAAAGTGGACAGCATCGCGTCGTGAAGATGAAGCAGAGTTTGTTCGCATCCTTGAAGGCTATGGAGTCCCAGTAACTGTGCGCGATACTCGCGGCCGTGAAATTGATGGGGCATGCGGCCAACTTGCCGCTAGTGAAAAGGAAAAGATTTAACTAGTATCGCTTCCATGACATCCGTGGATCTAAAAGAGGCAGCTGCAGCATATGAAGCAGCATCACAGTATTTTCTAAACCTTGCTCGCGCTGTAACTCCAGATTTATTGGATGTTCATGCAGAGAACGAATGGTCTGCGCGCCAATGCATTCACCACATGGCAGATTCTGAAGCGCAGTCCTATGCGCGCCTACGTCGACTTGTTGCTGAACCTGAAGGTTCAATTATTCAGGGATATGACGAAGCTGCATGGGCTAATGAACCAAAGCTTGCATATGCCGATGGCGATGTCGCTAACTCCATTGCTGTCTATGCAGCGGTCCGCGCAGCTTCTCTCGATGTCGTCAAGCGTTTAACTGAAAGCGACCTTGAAAAGTTTGGCGAGCACACAGAAGCGGGCAAGTACTCCATCGCTCGATGGCTCGAGACATATACAAAACACCCATACGATCACGGTGATCAAATGGTTCGCGCAACGAAGGGTCAGGCATAAGACGTGAAGAAGCTACAGAATTTCATCAATGGAAAGTCAGTTGATGGAGCATCAGGTGAAACGACAACGCTCATTAACCCTTCAACCGGCGAAGCCTTTGCAACCGCTCCTAAATCCAATGCTGCTGATATCGATAAGGCGATGAAGGCTGCCAGCGATGCATTTCCAGGATGGCGCGACTCAACACCGTCTGAGCGCCAACGCGCGCTCTTAAAGATTGCCGATGCTATCGAAGCTCGCGCAGATGAATTTGTGAATCTCGAATCCGAGAACTGCGGAAAGCCAAAGGGACTTACTGCATCTGAAGAAATGCCTCCGATGGTCGATCAGATCCGCTTCTTTGCAGGCGCAGCTCGTAACCTCGAAGGACGTTCTGCTGGCGAATATATGCACGGAATGACTTCGTATGTGCGCCGCGAACCAATTGGCGTCTGCGCGCAGGTCACACCATGGAATTACCCGATGATGATGGCTGTCTGGAAATGGGCGCCAGCAATTGCTGCCGGAAACACTGTGGTTCTCAAGCCTTCCGATACAACACCTGTCACCACACTTTTCATGGCGCAGATCATGGGCGAATTTCTTCCTGATGGCGTTATCAATGTCATCGCCGGAGAGCGCGAAACTGGTGCAGCACTTGTAGATCACGCAACACCTGCGATGGTCTCAGTCACTGGTTCAGTGCGCGCAGGTATGGAAGTTGCAGCAGCGGCATCAAAGTCTCTCAAGCGCGTCCACCTCGAACTCGGCGGCAAGGCACCCGTTGTTGTCTTTAACGATGCCGATCTTCAAGCAGCTGCTGAAGGAATCGCTATCGCTGGATTCTTCAACTCAGGACAAGATTGCACAGCAGCAACTCGCGTTCTTGTTCAAGAAGGCGTCTATGACGAGATGGTGAAGTTACTTGCAGATCAAGCAACCAATCACATCGGAATGGGTATGCCAGATGAAGATGTCATCGTGGGCCCAGTCAATAACGCATCACAATTCGAACGCGTCTCTGGATTTATCTCTCGCACTCCATCACATGCCCGCATCGTGGCTGGAGGATCACCGACCAATCGCCCGGGCTACTTTGTCGCTCCCACTGTGATTGCAGACCTCAAGCAAACTGATGAATTGATTCAATCTGAAATCTTCGGACCGGTCATCACCATCCAGAAGTTCAAGGATGAAGCTGAGGCAGTGGCGATGTCTAATGGCATCGATTACGGCTTGGCCTCATCTGTCTGGACTAAGGACCATGGCCGCGCAATGCGCATGTCCAAGGCCTTCGACTTCGGCTGCGTCTGGATCAACACCCACATCCCAATCGTCGCCGAGATGCCACATGGTGGTTTTAAGCGAAGCGGATATGGCAAGGATCTCTCCAATTACGGCTTTGAGGATTACACCCGTATCAAGCACGTTATGACCAACCTCAACGCCTAACGCTCTACAGGGCTAGACCTAAATCCTGCGAAATTGACCTCGATTTAGGTTTGGCTCACGCTCAAAAGGGTTACATAATGAGCCCTGCACAACCGTCCCTTATTCCGGCACATAAAAGGAGCCTTCGTCATGGCTAAGCAACCACTCTCTCAAGAAGCACGTTCAATTCTTCAATCACAGGTTTCACGTCGTGCAGTTCTTGCCGGCGCAGGTGCAGTTGCAGGCGCAGGTGCGCTCGCTGCATGTGGATCAGGTGGCGATTCTGCCGGCGGAAAGAATTCAGTTCGCTGGGGCAACTGGCCTCTCTATCTCGATGTTGATGACTCAGGAAAGAACTACCCAACACTTCAAGCATTTACAAAAGAGACTGGCATCGATGTTAAGTACTTTGAAGATTACAACGACAATGACGAATTCTTCGGAAAAGTTCAGGCACAGCTCAAGCTTGGAAAAGATATTGGTTACGACCTAGTCTGCCCAACAGACTGGATGGCATCACGTTGGATCCGCCTTGGATACACACAGAAGTTTGATGCAGCAAATGTTCCTAA
>WLKV01000031.1 GCA_009701085.1 Actinomycetota bacterium
GCAACAATGAGAAGGATTACTCCAAGACGATTGCGGCTGCCGACGACATCAGGATGTTCGTGATGTGGGTTGGCGTGTGCGTGTGTATCGACGCTCATTAGTTCTTCCTTCCATATCCGTATACATCTTCTGTAACAACAGGCAACGTTTCAAAGTTTTCTAGCGGAACGGGATTTGGAACCGTCCATTCGAGGGACTTTGCCTGCCATGGATTCATCGGTGCTTTTACTCCACTGCGCCAAGATCCGATGACAGCTGCAAGCAATACCAACATTCCGGTCATGATTGTTGCTGCACCAATCGATGTAACAAGGTTGCCCTTATTGAAGATTGCTGCGTATGCCTCGACGCGACGTGGCTGCCCTTGTAGACCTACGAGGAACATCCCAATAAACGCCACGTTAAAGCCAATTTGCACGAGCCAGAATGAGATCCAGGAAAGCTTCTTATCCAGCATTCTGCCTGTCATCTTTGGGAACCAATACACGAGTGCAGCAAGAGCACCAGTGAGACCTGCGCCCATGAGTGTGTAATGGAAGTGCGCCGTCACATACATGGATCCGTGAAGGAATGCATCGGCTGGAACATCAGAGAGATAGATTCCTGTAACTCCACCGATCATGAAATTCCACAGAAGCGCGAAGATTGACATTGTTGGAACTGTCATCCATAGACGACCTCTCCACAAAGTACCAATCAAAACAAGGAAGAGCATGCCTGTCGGAATCGAGATCAACTCAGTGGTCAACATAAACGGTGCGTTGAGAAGTGGTGCCCAACCAGAGATATACATGTGGTGAGCCCATACAAGAACAGAGAGTCCGCAGATTCCTGCAATACCCATCACAGCCACGTTAAAACTAAAGAGTGGGCGACGAGTAAATACCGGCGCCATCTCCATAAGTGCTGCCACTGCAGGAATAAGAATGACGTAGACCTCAGGGTGTCCCATGATCCAGAAGAGGTTTTCATAAAGCCAACCACTACCGCCACGGGCCGTGTCGTAGAAGGAGGTGCCGAGCGCACGGTCCATTCCTGACATCACTTGTGAAAGGAAGAAGACTGGGAATGCTGGTAGCGCTAGTGCCACTGATGCAACAACACCATAGATAAATATCGGGGTGCGGTTCCAAGTCATACCCTTTGCGCGCATCCGAACAACGGTGGTTGTAATATTTGCACCAGCTACCATTGTTGAGAGCGCAAAGATGCAGATAAACATGATGTAACCGTTCATCCCCAGTGGAGCTTGTCCTGCCAGTGGGTTATATGCAGACCAACCAGTTGAGATGCCGCCGATAAATTGACCCCAGATAAGTGGGATAGCTGCGGCAACGATGAGCCAGAAGCTGAGCGCATTAAGGCGCGGGAAGGCCATATCCCGAGCACCAATCATGATTGGCATGATGTAGTTTCCAAATGGCCCTGTCACCATAATGATGGTTCCAACAATCATGATGATTCCATGAGTTCCCACGATTGAGTTATACGCCTGGGGATGGATCCATCCGCCTTCAGGAGTGCCAAGGTTTGCGCGGATAAGCATTGCGAGAATTCCGCCAATACCAAAGATCACCATTGTGATTACTAAGTATTGAATGCCCACAACTTTGTGATCTGTTGTGTAGCGGAAGTAACGCTTTGTGCCCATATCTTTTCCAGCGAGAAACATGTTCTCATCATGTGAAAGATCTTTACCCATGACCCAGCGAAACGGCGCAACAAGTGCGCCGATGCCGGTCATAAACCCAACAAACCAACCGATCATTGAGAGCAGAGTGATCTTATCTTCACGCGTAAATAGCGGCGCGCTCTCTGAATCAGCTGGAAGAAGTGCGAGCGATAAACGCCAGACGATGATGGCAGTAAGCGCACCAACTGCGAAGGCAGTAAATACATTAAGGTGGCGAATAATTCCAACTTTAGGTGCATCACCGGATGTTGGTGTTGGTCGTTCCATCATCGTTGTCATTATGCCGCCGCCTTTTCTTCTACCCATGTCGTCTTGCCAGTATCAGGCTGGCTGGCAAGCCATGCTTCGTAATCTGCCTTACTTTCGACAATCACTTTATTTTGCATATAAGCATGCAGAAGTCCGCAGAGCTCAGCACATCGAATATCAAAGGTGCCTATCTTGTTCGGCGTAACTGATGTCTCTGTGAACTGACCAGGATTGGCATCGATTTTCACGCCAAGCTGTACCAGCCAGAAAGAGTGCTTTACATCCTTACTTGTTACATGGAAGACAACCGGTTGATCAACTGGAAGGTGAAGTACTTCGCTTCGAACTCCAGCGGATCCTGGATAGTCATAATTCCAAGCCCACTGCTGTCCGACTACATTGATGTGAATTGCTTTTGCATCCAAGAGTCGTGCATCATCTTTCTGGAGTGCAATTAATCCAACAACAAGTGCAAAGAGGCACATCAGAGCTGAAACGACTATCCAGAGCGCAATGGCGCGAGGAGAGTTCCTGATTGCGTGTTCTGATTCAGGAGGTGGGTTATCGCCATAGTGGCGCTTACCCATGAGGGCACCAATTGCAATCGCTGCGGCGAAGGCGGCCACTGGGGATGCTGCCCAAGTGAAGATACGCATTAAATTAATGACGTTCTCCATCGTCTCAGATGCTGGCGCACCCATAGCTCGTACTTGGACTTCAGTTCCGACATATCCAATGAATGCAGTGAGGATTACCCAAAGGACTGCATGACGTTTTACATCTTTTCGCTTCCACCACTGTCCTGTGAAGTATGGAGTATTAGTATCTGGCATCTTTTTACCCCTTCACAATAAAGTGACCGGACATGTAACCCATGGTTGACATCGCTGCTCCAAATCGAGCAATAGTTCCGTCACCACAAGGGAATTCGCAGTTCCAGACATATTCACCTTCATCACCAGTGATAAATGTAAATGTTGTCTTGGTTGGGAACTGTGTGTAGCCGCCCTCTTCTTCAGCGGCACCAACTTCTTCATCGTTAGACATCATCAACGGAACGCTGACAAAGAGTTGCGACTTCTTATCTGAGATGCCGTGGATGGTAAATGTATGACCGACCATATCTGCGGGAATGTTTGTTATCTGTTGTTCAGTAGATGCATTCGACTTTGCCTTGGTATCCCAACGCTGAACAAATGTTGCCTTGCCGTCAGCAGTTCCGCGCACATGTGCGAAATAATCGTTATTGAGAGTTTCTCCAGAGTCATATTGATAGACAGTGATGGTTACTGCAGTATGAGCAGGAACTTGGAAATTAGTACCTGTCTGCGCATCGGAAAGAACTTCACCATTAGGCCCACCTAGGCCATAGCTCACATAGTCGGGGTGCGCTCCTCCACCAGCGCCATGGTGGCCGCCGAAGAGACTATTGGGATAAACGTTGAGAGAGAGTTTTACCTGCGGATATACGGTGCCATCGGGAGCGGTATATGAATCTGCAGCCTCTGCAACCGTTACTCCGGGATCATTTTTTGCAGCTGCTACATATGTACCGATTCCAGCGATAACGCCGAAGCCCAGTACAACCGTTGCGAGCGCAGCGAATATTCGCTTATTCATTCATACCCTCACTCTTCATCGAGTCGAAACTCTGGAATCCCACATCTGATTGTGAGCCCGTTCACAGGAGGGTACGCCTCGTATTTGCAGTTGAGAAGTCTTTGCCACGAATTTTTACCTCTTTTTTTCTTCGTAATTCAGTATCAAATATTGAATTTGGGGGCTAGCCTCCACGTTTATGGAGATGCACCACCACGAAGTCAGCGTTTTAGGCTCATGGCAGCTCGCTCCAGAAATTCTGATCCCACTCATTGCGATTGCATATATTTATTTGAAATACGCACATTCCACGTTGCGACAGACGATTTTCTTCTTCTCAGGACTGATGTCGATTATTGCTGTAGTTAATACGCCAATCGGCGCCCGAGCAATGGATTACTTCTCCTTGCACATGATTCAACACATCACCATGATGATGGTGACAGGGCCGCTCTTAGTTCTGGGAACTCCGGCTTCTTTCAAACCATCGGGTGCAATATTTAGAGTAATGACACAGCCTGCTGTGAGTTGGCTGAGTTATGCAGCGCTCATGATTGGAGTTCATCTACCTGGCCCCCATAACTTCATCATGGAGAATCCATGGGCGCACACCTACCTTGAGGTACCTCTTTATATAGCTCTGCCTTACTTCTTCTACTTCAATCTTCTTGATCGGAATCTCATCAACCGAAGAGTCTCTCCGGCAATTGCAGTCATCTCACTCTTTCTCATGATGGTTCCGGAAACGCTCACTGGTTTCTTCATCTACGTCAGTCGCGGCTCGCTCTACAACGATATGTACACACTCGATGATCAACGTAGAGGTGGTTCATTCATGTGGTCAGGGGCAATGATTATCGACACCATCTGGATGTCTTTTGCTGTCTATCACTGGATCAAATCTGAAGAGAGAAAATCTGTAGAAGTTGATGCAGAGATTGCCGCAGAGCGAGCTGCTAATGGTGGATAAAGAATTTGAAGCACCTGATTGGGTGCAGAAGGATGAGGAGTTAAAGCCCCTCACTCCAAAACAGAAACGATATTTCCTTGCCGTGCTTGCAGTAGTGATTCCATTTTGTATGTGGGCTGGCTGGTTTGAGTGGCATCGTGCTCATGAAGGACATTGGCGCGCTTGGGTCTACACCTTCGAATGGCCATTCTTTGCTGGCGTATCTATATATATGTATCGCAGATTTTTGCGAGGCGATCGCCCCAAGATTCCAAGACCAAATGTGAATTCACTAGAAGATAAATCTGAGGATAGATAAGTGGGCCCTGTCGGGCTCGAACCGACGACCCACGGATTAAAAGTCCGTTGCTCTACCGACTGAGCTAAAGGCCCCAACTAATGAACTGGCGCAGTCTACTACCTCAACGCCCGCGGCTTGCACGCAGTAATCGGTCGCGAATTGCAACGGAGATATCGTCACCTGAAGGCTGCTTCACAACTACACGAGTGAGCGATTGCTGATCTGCACTACGTAGCGCTGTATAGAGAATGCGCGCAAAATCTTCATTGTTAGTAGGTGATGCCAAACGAATTACTCCATCGGGAGTTGGTGTTGAAGAGTCTGCGATAAAGCCATCGCCGATTTCTGGAGAAATATCAAGAACAACTTGTGCATTGGGCGAGTAATGATTTTCTAAGGAACCACTCACTCGAATTTCAGTGGCATCGTAAGAGAGATCAAGTTGTGTTGCTTCTTCAATCATCTCTTCAGTGATTGCACCTGGGCGGAGAATCTTGGGGCTTTCAGTTGTGCAATCAATAATGGTGGATTCAACCCCAACAAGTGAAGGACCACCATCAAGAAGTAGATCTTCAGGTGTTAAGTATCGAGAGAGCTCATCGTTTACAGCTTGTGCAGTAGTGGGCGAGACATGGCCAAAACGGTTTGCGCTCGGGGCAGCAATTCCTTTGCCGCCAATCTTCTTAAATTCATTGAGCAGCGCAAGAGCAACTGTGTGGTTGGGAACGCGAAGTCCAACCGTCTCTTGTCCCCCAGTAATGAAATCTTCCGCAAGCGCTGAGCGCTTCAGAATGAGAGTCATCGGTCCTGGCCAGAAAGCGCGAGCCAGTGAAATTGCGTAGTCCGGAATATCGTCAGACCATTCAGCAATATCATGCATATCGCCAACGTGAACGATGAGTGGGTGATCTGCAGGACGGCCTTTCACTTGGTAGATCCGCGCAACAGCTGCTGCATTAGTGGCATCAGCTCCGAGTCCATAGACAGTCTCAGTGGGAAAGGCGACAAGAGCTCCTGATTTCAAACTCTGAGCAGCACGGGCCATCGCATCTGCAGTGCAGTTGGATACGAATTGCCCGTTAGTCATAAGTTCAATTATCCAGCCTTTTTGCGAGAAGATAACCACATGGCTGAGCGCATCAAAGTTATGCAGATCATCGCCCGCATGAATGTGGGTGGTCCAGCCGTCATTGTTGCCGAGTTGATGCGCGGCCTTGATTCATCACGATTCGAACAAGTTCTGATCACGGGATATTGCGATGAGACTGAGGCTGATTACCTCGATGAAGTTGCAACAGATATCAAAGCAACTCGTATCGCAGGTCTTGGACGTTCTGTTTCTCCACTAGCCGACCTCAAATCATTTTTCGGTTTGGTGCAGAAAATTAGAACCTTTAAGCCAGATGTCATCCACACCCACACAGCTAAGGCCGGAGTTCTTGGACGTTTAGCCTCAATTATCGCTGGACGTGGAGCGACTCGAATTCACACTTTCCATGGCCATTTACTTCATGGCTACTTTGCAGGGTGGAAGACTCAGTTAGTTATTGCAATCGAAAAATTCTTAGCAAAGCGCACTCATTTTCTTGTTGCGATTGGCAATGAAGTGAAGAACGATTTACTGAATGCCGGAATCGGAAATGCAAGCCAGTACAGCGTTTTCTTCCCAGGTCTACCGCAACCACACACTTCAAGTAAGTCAGAACTTCGTAAGAGCCTTGAGCTTGATTCATCTGCAATTTACTGCACTTTTGTTGGCCGTTTAACGCAGATTAAGCGCCCTGATCGTTTACTCGATATCGCTGCTGCCATGGTCAAGCGCGAAGTAGCGATTCACTTCTTAGTCGCTGGCGAAGGCGAACTCTTTGAAAGCTCAAAGGCTCGAGCACAAGCAGAAAATCTTCCAGTGACATTTTTAGGTTGGCGTAAAGATATTGATGATCTTTTTGCAGCGAGTGATATCGCAATCCTTACCAGCGATAACGAAGGTATTCCGCTGACTTTAATTCAAGCAGCACAAGCGGGACTTCCTATCGTCGCTCCAGCAGTGGGGTCAATTTCAGATATTGTCGACAACGATAAGACTGGCTTCCTGACTTCACCACAACCGGGCGCCATGGCTAGCGCTTTAAGCGCACTTGCGACCGATGCAGA
>WLKV01000032.1 GCA_009701085.1 Actinomycetota bacterium
GATCAGGAGATGTCACAACGTGATAGAGACGACCACCAATAACTCCTGCGGGAACTGCGTAGATAGCAACATCTGCAACTACCCCATCTACGTTGGCGTGAGAATTCGTCAATCGACGATTCCCTAACCAGATTGCCAGAGCAACTCCAGCAATAATGCAGAGTGCGTAGAAATGAATTGTGAAAGGTCCAATCTCAACTGCCGAAGTAGTCGGAGTTGAGATTGCAAAACGCATCGTTATCCGCGCTCTACAGCGGCCTTAAATTTATCAGCGCTGAAGTATTCGGTCTTGCGATCGATCTCCTTGCCATTGATAAATACTGTTGGAGTTGAGTTCACATTTGCCTTAGCGCCCGCTGCTGCAACGTTATTGACCCAACCTTGATAGGCCATGTCATTCACGCACGATGTGAACTTCTTAGACATGATTCCAGCTGCTTGTCCGAGCACACCTAAGACATCTGTTGACCAGACGCCAGTATTTTCCTGTGGCTGATTTGCATAGAGTGCGCGGTGATACTGCAAGAACTTTCCTTGATCAGCTGAGCAGGCGGCAGCGTTTGCTGCATTGACTGACTCTGGTCCGAGGAATGAGAGTGTGTGATACACGACGGTCGCCTTCTTGGCGGTGATCAGTGATTCGATGTAATCGCCCTGCAACTTCTCAAATTGAGCACAGATGGGGCATTGGAAATCTTCATAGATATCGATGACAGGTACGCTCTTAAGGTTTTCGTTAAATACGATTCCATATCCGCGGTCTGCTGAGACGCTTGCAGGGACCTTTGCTGATGTGTTGGTCTGCTTCGAGAGAAGCGTTGGAACCAACATGATGAGAACAACACCTACGACAACTGCAATAACAAGATTGCGCGTGAAGTTATCTTTGCCTGGTTTCTGATTAGCCATTGTTCTGATCTCCATCTGAGGTATGTCGGTCTAGTCCAAATTTACTTTGCGGATAGCGGAAAAGGTAAATCGCCAAGAGACCCAGCCCACCATCACGCAGGAGCTCGGGTAGATAGTTGGCAGTTCCAGGCTCAACTTGTCCCCCGCCACCAAAACAACCGCAGTCGATAGAGAGACCGCGCGCCCATGCCTGTGAAATTCCAATCATAAAGGCGAACATAAGAACGCCGCCCACGAGAGCAGAGATTCGAATGGCTGCGCCAATGATGAGAAGAATTCCAACAGCGATCTCTACAAAGGGAAGAATAATTCCGAGGAAATTCGCAAGAGCGATTGGCAACATCTCATAAGCGCGAACTGCCATCTGAGATTTATCGAGGTGCTGGTACTTCAAGAGACCGGCTGCAAGGAGAACTCCACCTAAAATCAAACGGGCGAGCAATCCAACCCATGGAAGATATTTCTTCATCGTCCTTCACGTACTCCTAGCGCTAATTCGGATGCAAGAGTCTTGACTGCAGCTAATCCAGATTCTTCATCAGAGGCATCGAGAAGTGCCTTGATAAATGCTGATCCCACAATGACGCCATCTGCATACCCTGCAACGCCTTTTGCTTGTTCGCGGGTTGAGACGCCGAGACCCACCGCGATAGGCAGTTGTGATGTTGTGCGGATGCGCGCAACTAAATCTGGCGCACCGGTTGAGACAGAAGTGCGGGTACCAGTAACTCCCATCAGACTTGCTGCATAGATAAATCCACCGCAGCGAGAAGTTACTTGAGGAAGTCGGGTATCCGTTGTGCTTGGCGCAACGACATAGATGGGATTGATGCCAATCTTCTCTACAGCCGCCTTCCAGGATGCTGACTCTTCGATGGTGAGATCTGGAGTAATCACTCCTGATCCGCCATTGTCAGCAATAGATTGAGCAAACTTTTCAACGCCATACTTTTCGATTGGGTTCCAGTACGTCATCACTACCGCTGCAACTCCTGCATCGGTAGCAACCTTGAGAGCTTCAAATACTTCTTTCGCTCCGGTGCCATGAGCTAAAGCTTGATCTGCCGCTGCTTGAATCGTTGGGCCGTCCATGACGGGATCGCTGTACGGGAATCCGATTTCGATGGCATCGACGCCACCATCGACAAAAGCTTGAATGACTTTCTTGCATCCCTCGATGCTGGGAAATCCTGCGGGGATATACGCAATAAGCGCTGCACGATTTTCGGCGCGCGTCTTTACAAAGAGATCATCGAGCGCAGTTGTCATTTAGAGAGGAATTCCAAAGTATTGAGCTGCAGTTTGTACATCTTTATCTCCGCGACCGGATAAGTTGATAAGGATGATTGCATCCTTTCCTAACTCATTTCCGACCTGCAGCGCACCAGCAAGGGCATGTGCGGTTTCAATTGCAGGAATGATTCCTTCAGTCTTGCAAAGAAGTGCAAATGCATGCATCGCTTCAGCATCAGTGACTGCGCGATATTCAGCGCGGCCAATGTCATGTAGGTAGGCATGTTCTGGCCCAACGCCTGGGTAATCCAAGCCCGCAGAGATTGAGTGTGACTCAATAGTCTGGCCATTCTCATCTTGTAAAACATAGGTGCGGTTTCCGTGGAGAACCCCTGGTGATCCACCCGTGATTGTTGCTGCATGGCGTCCTGTTTCAACACCATCTCCGGCTGCTTCAAGACCAATGAGGCGGACATCTGTATCTGAGATAAAGCGATGGAAGATACCGATTGCATTAGAACCCCCACCAACACATGCAAGAACTGCATCGGGTAGACGACCTGTGAGCGCTAATACTTGCTCACGAGATTCTTCGCCAATGATCTTATGGAAGTCGCGGACCATCGATGGGAATGGATGCGGACCGGCAACGGTGCCAAGCATGTAGTGCGTAGTTTCAACATTGGTAACCCAGTCGCGCATAGCTTCGTTGATTGCATCTTTAAGTGTGCGCGAGCCTGATGTCACGGGAACTACTTCTGCACCTAACAATTTCATACGAGCGACGTTGAGCGCCTGGCGCTTTGTATCTTCTTCGCCCATGTAGACAACGCACTCAAGACCCATCAGAGCTGCAGCGGTTGCAGATGCAACGCCATGTTGACCCGCTCCGGTTTCGGCGATGATGCGCTTCTTGCCCATGCGCTTGGTAAGAAGTGCCTGACCTAAGACGTTATTAATCTTGTGGCTGCCAGTGTGATTGAGATCTTCGCGCTTGAGAAGAATGCGCGCTCCCCCAGCATGTTCGCCAAATCGCTTTGCTTCAGTGATGATGCTGGGACGACCCGTGTATGTGCGGTGGAGTTCGGCTAACTCTTCAATAAAAGTTGGATCCGTCTGCGCCTTGATTCGAGCAGCGTCTAACTCTTCCAGCGCACCGATGAGAGCTTCAGGAACGAAGCGGCCGCCATAGGGGCCAAAGTGTCCCGCGAGATCATCGACAGTCGTCATGGCGAAAGACTACCTGCGACCCAGTAGTTCCTGCATGGCGGAAATCGGATCTCCAGATTTCACAAGAGTTTCTCCGACCAAGATTGCGGTCGCGCCAGCATTGTGAGCGAACTCAACGTCTGAACGCGTTGCGATACCTGATTCGGCGACCCGAATCACATCACTAGGAATACGAGGGATGAGGTCGGCAAATGCTGCGCTATCGACATCAAGGGTCTTGAGGTTTCGCGAATTAACGCCAATGATGCGCGGCTCGATATCCATCGCGCTCTCAAGTTCTTGTGCAGTATGGACTTCTATAAGTGATGCCATGCCGAGCTCTGTTGCAAGATCATAGAAATCTCTGAGCTGGCTCTTTGAGAGGGCCGCAACAATAAGCAAGACAATATCTGCGCCATGTGCGCGTGCCTCGAGGAATTGATATTCGTCGACCATGAAATCTTTGCGGAGAAGCGGAATTGTGATGCGCTTTCGCACAGCATCGAGATCTTCGAGTGATCCACCGAAACGTCGACGTTCGGTGAGAACGCTGACCGCTGCTGCACCCGCTTCTTGATATTGCTCAGCAAGGGAAGCCGGATCTGTGATTGTTGCGAGCTCTCCCTTGCTTGGAGATGAACGCTTTACTTCTGCAATCACATTCATCTCATCGCGAGATAAGAATGAATGCGCATCAAGTGCTGGCGCAGTCTCTTCCATGCGTTTATGAATCTGTGCCAGCGGGAGTCGACGTGCAGCGAGGTCTTCGCGCACACCTTCGATAATGGAGTCGAGAACGCTCATGACTTATCCTCAGTGGGATCGATTCCCTTATCCATTGCGTTCCATGGAGATAACTTCTTGGGTGATCGCTCGTAACGGGCTGACAGGCGCACTCGACGGCTGATGGAGATTGCGAGGACCGCAACTAAGAGAAGTGAGAATCCGAATTTGAACATTAGCTTCGCTTCAATTCATTTGCCGCAGTGATTGCGCCGAGAACTGCAGCCGCCTTATTGAGCGTCTCTTCATTTTCCGAAGCGGGGTCTGAGTCCGCAACAAGACCTGCGCCTGCTTGCACATAGGCAGTTCCTTTATGAAGTAGCGCGGTACGGATTGCAATGCAGGCATCGATATTTCCAGTGAAGTCGAAGTACCCAATGGCGCCACCATAGAGTCCACGTCGAGTTGGTTCGAGCGTTTCAATGATTTCCATGGCGCGAGGTTTTGGCGCACCAGAGAGAGTTCCGGCAGGAAAGACTGAGAAGAGCGCATCGATAGGAGTGGAATCTTTACCGAGCTTTCCAATGACAGTGGAGACGATATGCATGACATGCGAATAGCGTTCGATATGCATGAAGTCGATGACTTCAACGCTTCCTGGTGCGCAGACGCGACCCAAATCATTGCGACCCAGATCGACCAGCATGAGGTGCTCTGCGCGCTCCTTAGGATCTGCAAGAAGTTCTTCACCCAGACGAATGTCTTCTTCAACAGATGCAGAGCGACGTCGAGTACCTGCAATGGGATGGACCATTACTTCTGTACCGGTTACTTTGACAAGCGCTTCAGGGCTTGAGCCAACAACTTCGATCCCATCTTCAAATCTAAAGAGATACATATACGGGCTTGGGTTATTGAGGCGGAGCATGCGATAGACATCGAGAGCATCGGCGGCACACGGCATTGCAAAGCGCTGCGAGAGAACAATTTGGAAAGCTTCGCCAGCGCGGATCTCTTCTTTGGCAATTTCTACCTTTGACATGAATTCTTCGGCGCTCATATTGCGATCAAATTGAGGCGCTGTCTTTGCAGGAATCTTTGAGACATCGCCGGCAAGTGGCGTGAGGAGTTCGGCTTGCATGCGATCAAGGCGAGCTACTGCATCTGCATAGGATTCATCGATGCGTTCATCTGAACCATCCCAGTTAATCGCATTGGCAATGAGTGTGATGGTTCCTTCGCTGTGATCCATCACCGCTAAATCACTCGTCAACATAAAGGCAATTTCGGGAAGATCGATATCTTTTGTTGCAAGGTTAGAAATCTTTTCGAGTCTGCGCACTGAGTCATAACCCATATATCCAACGAGTCCGCCTGTCAGAGTAGGCAGTCCATCAATTTTTGGTGACTTCAGATGTGCCACAGTCTTACGAAGCGCTTCGAGTGGATTCATTCCAGTCGGCACTCCAGCCGGTGGCTTTCCGAGCCACACGGCAACGCCGCCTTTCTCGGTCAGAGTTGTCTGACTATGCGCTCCAATAAATGAGTAGCGCGACCACACTCCCCCGTGTTCAGCAGATTCGAGAAGGAATGTTCCGGGAAGGTTCTTTGCCAGCTTTTTATAAATATTGAGAGGAGTTTCGCCATCGCCTAAGAGTTTGCGATATACGGGAATGACATTGTTGCTCTTCGCATATTCGCGAAATTCTTCGAGCTTCATTGCGCGATCTCGATATTTCTATGGAAGCAGCTGCGATCGCCTGTATGACATGCAGCTCCAGTCTGTTCAACCTTGATGAGAAGTGCATCTCCGTCGCAGTCAAGAGCGATCGAATGAACGAGTTGGGTATGGCCAGAAGTTGCGCCCTTTTCCCAGAGTTCGTTGCGGCTACGTGACCAATATGTTGCGCGCCCTGTCGCAAGAGTTGCGGCAAGTGATTGCGCATTGACGTAAGCAAGCATCAAGACTTCACCCGAGTGAATGTCTTGAGCTACAGCTGGGATGAGAGCTGTAGGGTCTTTGAGGAGCGCAGAAATCTCTGGACTCAATTCTGTGCTCATATGCGTATTCTGCCTTAGACCGTATGTGCATTGCGCACTGAATAATTGTGGCCAGAAAGGTACTTCTTAACATCACCAATACGATGAATTCCGAAGTGAAAGACGCTTGCTGCAAGGAGTGCGTCTGCTCCGGCATCGAGCGCCGATGCGAAATCTTCGAGAGTGCCGGCGCCTCCGCTGGCAATCAATGGGACCTTTGAGACAGCGCGAACAGCGGTAATCATTCCGATGTCATATCCAGCACGGGTGCCATCAGCATCCATAGAGTTGAGAAGAATCTCGCCAACTCCGAGTGCGCATGCCTTTTCAACCCATGCGAGTGCATCGACGCCCGCGGATTCGCGGCCACCATGAGTTGTCACTTCGAAACCTGAATCGGTACGTGCGCGTCGCGCATCAACAGATAAGACCAATACTTGCGATCCAAAGCGATCGGCAATTTCAGCAATCAATTCAGGACGAGCAAGTGCTGCTGTATTGATAGAGACTTTGTCAGCACCTGCGCGAAGCAAGCGATCAACATCATCGACTGTGCGAATTCCACCGCCTACTGTGAGCGGGATAAATACTTGTTCGGCGGTTTTGCGAACTACATCAAGAGTTGTTTCACGACCTGCGACGCTTGCTGAGATATCAAGAAAGGTAAGTTCGTCAGCACCTTCTCGTCCGTAGAGCGAGGCCATCTCAACGGGATCACCAGCATCAACAAGATCGGTGAAGTTAACGCC
>WLKV01000033.1 GCA_009701085.1 Actinomycetota bacterium
ACTCGCGCCGGTCTTAAGGATCCAAAGCGCCCTGGTGGTTCATTTATCTTCGCTGGTCCTTCGGGCGTTGGTAAGACAGAACTTTCACGCACACTCGCATCATTCCTATTCGGTGATGAAACTGCCTTGATCCAACTCGATATGTCTGAATACTCAGAGCGCCACACAGCGTCACGTTTATTCGGTGCACCTCCAGGGTATGTCGGTTACGACGAGGGCGGACAGCTCACTGAAAAGGTTCGTCGCCGTCCATTCTCTGTAGTTCTCTTCGATGAAATCGAGAAGGCTCATCCAGATATATTCAACTCACTTCTTCAGGTTCTTGAAGATGGTCGTCTTACAGATTCACAAGGTCGCACCGTTGACTTTAAGAACACTGTCATCATCATGACTACAAACCTTGGTACCCGTGACATCTCTAAGTCACTCGGGCTTGGCTTTGCTAACGCCGATGATGATCTAACGAATTACGATCGCATGAAGGGCAAGGTTCAAGACGAACTCAAGAACCACTTCCGCCCAGAATTCCTAAACCGTATCGATGATGTCATCGTCTTCCACCAGCTCACAAAGGATCAGATCATTCAGATTGTTGATCTCATGATCGCCGGTCTTGATGAGCGTCTTAAGGCTAAGGACATGGGAATCGAACTCACACAGGCTGCAAAGGATCTCCTTGCAGCTCGTGGATATGACCCACTTCTTGGTGCGCGTCCACTGCGTCGCGTTATTCAGCGCGAGATCGAAGATTCACTCTCAGAGCGAATCTTGTTTAGCGAGCTTAAGGCTGGCGAAATCATTGTTGTAGATGTCGAAGGAACTGATGCAGATGCGAAGTTCACCTTTAAGGGATCTCCTAAGGTTTCAACACCTGACAGCCCTGAAGATTTAGCTGAAGCACCAACAGCGTAATTATTGCTAGCTTCGCGGTAGAGAGAATTTTTCTTTACCGCGAAGTTCAATAAGTCCATCATCGAGCAGAGTTATTAGAGCTTTTTCTAGCTGAGATGGCACATCCCATAACTGTGCAATCTGACCTTTTGTCAGTACATCGTTTTCACGAAGTGCTTGAACAACTGTTCCGCGACATTGGCGATCTGTACCATGCCAGCTCTGCGTGCGTTTAACAACATCTGATTTTGGATAATCGAGGCTACGCCAAGTGCAATCGTTTGCAACGGGGCAGATTCCACACTTAGGAGATTGAGAAGTGCAGATAAGTGCACCGAGCTCCATAGTTGCAGCAGCCCACAAATGCGGATCCTTCTTTGGTATCAGAGCCTCGTAACGTGATTTCTCATCTTTTGTTGCCGATAACTTCGGCGTCTCGACACCATCAATAATGCGCGCAAAGAGGCGACGGATATTGATATCAAGAACAAGAGAACGTCCACCAAATGCAAAGGCGACCATTGCAGCTGCTGTGTATTCGCCGATACCTGGAAGTTTGCGCAGCTCTGATTCTTCGCGAGGAATAACACCTTTATATTCGGATGTAATTACCTTTGCACATTCATGTAATCGGAGCGCACGACGTGGATAACCAAGACGACCCCATGCAGTAATTACTTCGGCAGGAGTTGCTTTTGCGAGCTTTGCAGGAGTTGGCCAACGTTTCATCCACTCGGTGTAGACAGGAAGAACTCGATTAACGGGAGTTTGCTGCAACATAAATTCGGAGACGAGAACGCCCCATGTGTCGGTCTTACGCCAAGGGAGATCGCGTTTATTCTTTTTAAACCAAGAAATGATCTCTTTCTCAAGCATTATTCGCCAGTGATTTTTACTCGCTGCAGCGCTTGATCAAGTCTAGAAACCTCAACGATTTCCATTCCATCAATCTTTACATCAGAACCTGTTGGAACGAGTGCTCGCTTAAAACCAAGGCGGTAGGCCTCAGCAAGGCGACGAGATACGCCGCTTACCTTGCGGATTTCTCCTGCAAGTCCAACTTCACCAATAGCAACGAGATCTGAAGGTAGAGCTAAACCTTTTGCAGCAGATGCCACAGCAAGTGCGAGAGCTAAATCTGCAGCAGGTTCAGACATCTTCATTCCGCCCACAGTTGCGGCATAGACATCGCGACCACCGACGCGAATATGCGCGCGGAGTTCGAGGACAGCCAAAGTCATAGATGTACGCGCTGAATCGAGGCCGCTGGTCACGCGACGCGCATTTCCGAAATCGTTCTCGCGTCCTGCGCTAACGAGCGCTTGAATTTCGGCGAGAAGGGGGCGTCGACCTTCGAGAGTGACTGTGACACATGTGCCTGGCACTGGTTCGGCGTGACGTGAAGTAAAGAGACCTGTGGGATCGAGAACGCTTTCGATGCCGGTATCGCTGAGATCGAAGCAACCGACTTCATCGCTGGCACCGAATCGGTTTTTGATTGCGCGAATAAGACGAAGGCGTGAGTGACGTTCGCCTTCAAATTGGAGAACAACATCGACGATATGTTCGAGTAGACGAGGACCTGCGATAGAACCATCTTTGGTGACATGGCCAACAAGGAGAAGAGTGATATCGCGATCTTTACAGATACGAATAAGTGCTCCAGCAACTTCGCGCACCTGAGTTACTCCACCAGGTGAACCATCGGCAGTTGATGAACCAATAGTTTGAACAGAGTCGATGATAAGAAGTTCAGGCTTTACGGCATCGATATGAGCGATGACAGCACCTAAATCAGTTTCGGATGCAAGGAATAACTTGGGATCTACCGCGTTAATGCGTTCGGCACGCAAGCGCACCTGTGACGCTGATTCTTCGCCGGAGATATAGAGCGCAGGAATTCCTTTAGCGGCTGTCTGTGCAGCAACAGATAAGAGGAGAGTTGATTTACCAACACCGGGTTCGCCGGCTAGAAGGATTGCAGCGCCTGGAACTAGGCCGCCACCGAGTACGCGATCGAGTTCAGAGACACCAGTTGCACGTGCACGAGCGGATGAGAGATCAACATCGCCGATAGGTGTTGCTTTAGAGGTGACAGAACCTGCAACGAGTGAGAGTTTCTTAGGTGCAGCGAGCTCTTCGACAGAGCCCCACGCCTGACATTCGCCGCAGCGGCCTACCCATTTCTGGGATGTCCAACCGCACTCTGCGCAACGGAATGGATCTTTCTCAACCTTGGCCATAGTCGTAGGTTAGAGGAAGGCGCTGACTATTTGCCGGCGGCGATTGTTGCTGGGTGTTGAATCACGAAGAGAGGCAGTGAGCGCGCCTGGGCATCACGGATACCTTGGATGCGGCGGTCGCAGTGCTCAGCGAGGATTGCATAGGCATCCTTACCCATCAACTGTGAAAGTTCAGCCTTATTAGAGATGTAGACGGGTTCGCTACCCACGTGTGCATCGGTATTGCTTGTGCAGTACCAATCGAAATCATCGCCGCCATCGCCCCAACCAAGACGTTCGTATTCGCCGATGACTGTTACTGAATATTCGCGCTCGCCGACTTCGCGAGTTTCATAGCTACGACGAAGTGGCAACTGCCAACATACATCTGGCTTTGTATCAACAAAGTGAATGTTGCGCTTCTGTGCAAGGTGATGAAGCACGCAACCGAATGAACCAGTAAATCCTGGAGCTTCATAACCTTTACGGTTGAGGAAGATACAAGCATCGTTGACTGTTCGAGTCTTACGCTCTTTATCTTCATCAAGATCTGTAATGCGAAGTTGCCCGCCTGGCTTCTTTGGACGAGCTTCTTCATAGAACTGCCACATATCTGGAGTCAAATATTCAGCTGCCTTACGAGTGCGCTCTTCATCTGCCTCATCTGAGTACATCGCACCTTCGGTGCAGCAACCATCGTTGGGACGGTCTTTAAATACTCCTTGGCAGCCATCGCCGTAGATACAGGTCCAGAATGAGGTCAACCAGGTGAGGTCGCATTTAAAGATTTCTTCTTCATCGTTGGGATCTGTGAATTCGACCCAGTCACGTGCGAAACCTGGCTTTATCTCTGACATAGTCGCAGAGCCTACGCGTACTCTTTCGCCATGGCTAATCAAGTTGCAGTTGTTGGTGCAGGTGTAATGGGCGAAGCATTTATCGCCGCCCTCATTCGTTCTGGAGTTCCTGCAACTTCAATTATCGCTGTTGTGCGCCGATCTGAAAGAGGCGATGAACTCGTTGCAAAGTATGGAATTTCAGTGAAGCCTCTTGATGAAGCCCTTCGCACCAGCGATGTAGTAATGCTGGGCATCAAACCTCAAGGCCTTGCAGATCTCATGCCTGAGATTGCCCCACATCTTCGCCCCGATGCACTCGTCATCTCACTTCTTGCCGGCAAGACCATTGCCGGAATCTCAGCAGGCCTCAATAACCACAGCTCTATCGCTCGCGTTATGCCAAATACTCCAACGCTCATCGGTAAGGGAATGGCTGGTTACTCACTCAGCGCCGGAGTTACGGATGCACAGAAGAAATTTGTGCAGTCACTACTTACTGCAACAGGTAAGGCAATTGAAATTCCAGAGGATTTACAGAATGCGCTTACCGGAACTAGTGGTTCTGGCCCTGCTTATTTCTTTAGATTCGTTGAAGCGATGGTCGATGGTTCTGTTGCTATGGGACTTTCGCGCGAAGATGCAACGACTCTCACGATCCAAACAATTGTTGGAGCAGCAGCGCTACTCGATGAATCAAGTGATACTCCAACTCGACTTCGCGAAAAGGTGACAAGCCTCAAAGGAGCAACTGCCGAGGCGCTTGCAGTCTTTGAAGAAGCAGGTATTTCCAAGATAGTTGCAGATGCGATGGCAGCATCTGCTCGTCGCGCTGGAGAACTCGCCCAATAATGAAACGCCTTGCAATCTTCCTCGCACTCTTACTGCTCGGCACATCACAAGCAGCTGCAGCACCAAAATCAGTAGCGGTGAAGAAGTTAAGCCTCATTGCTGTAAATCAAGGCGCCGAGAAGTTAGTGATTTCAGGAAAAACTCTTGTCACCGTGGGAAATACCGATGGCATCAACTCCAATATTCTGCTGACAGGCCTTGATTCCAATGGAGTGCAGCTCTGGCAGAAGACAATTGACTCAGGCGTTGATGAAGTAGCGCTTGCTGCAACGACAGATCCTTCGGGAAATATCTGGTTGGCGGGCGCATCATCAGCGCTAGTTTCTAGCGATACTGCCACCGCGCCGATTCAAGCCGAGAATCCCGACGGTGTTCTGGTTGAGCCAGTTACAAAACTTCGTGGCGATATGAACCTCTTAACTCTCTGGAAAGTTTCACCAGTAGGAGATGTGATTGCAACATATTCAGCTTCACAGAGCGCGCCAGCGCTCATCAACGCAATCTCTGCCAACGCTTCAGGCGTTTCTGTTGTGGGAAGTTTGCAGGAAAAACCCTTTATTCAGAGCGTTACTGCGCAAGGAGTATTTGGAAAACTCATCTCTATCGGAACTTCCAAGAGTTCGCTCAATGCGATTGTTCGGCAGAGCGATGGAACTCTCTCAGTCTTCGGAACGAGCGCTGAAACTCTTGGAGGAAAGAAGTTGGCGGGAATTCGCGACGGAATTCTGATCAAGATCTCCAAGTCAGGAGCAGTTGCATCTGTTGTGCGAAGTTCAGCCCCGAAAGCAGATCGTTCGTGGATTGGCGCAGATTCAACGCTCGCGCTGACAGGTTTTGTAAAGACTGGAAAAGTAATTGAAAGTGCATTTACAAAATTTACGACAGCATTTGCACCGACTTGGACTTTAAGAGTTCCATCTCTCGGAACATCAGCAGTTATTAGCTCTGGAACTACAACGTACGGAGCATTTGCATCCAACTCAGCAATCTCTGGCGTTATTGGTTGGAAACCAACTTCGCCCTCACTCTTGATGCTCTCATTTGATAACAAAGGTGTTGTGACTGGGGCTTTTGGATCCAGTGAGTTAACCGAACCAATTGCACTGGCCTATTCAAAAGAACTTGGCTTCATTGGGTTAGCTAAGACAGCCAACCAATCTATTTCGCTCTTTAAGCTACCTTAAGGACGGAACATGGAAAGTTGGCCTTTATATCCGGCCACCAAGTAACGAATACGATCGACGACTACCCACGCTGAATCAATTCCATCTGAATTTAACTCCGTTGAGACCAATTTAATTGTAGGAATTGCGCGGGCGCTATCGAGAACGCAGAGGCGCTGGAAGCAGTTGTAAGCGATATATGCGCCATCGGTATTGAGATATTTCCCTGGCGCTCCATAGAGTTCGCTCGTTGCAACAAGCTGAGTTGGAGGATTTTGGATTGCGCTCCAGCGAATTCGATTGGGAGCTGGCGCAGTTGCAGGAGATGAAATCAACCATGCGGCCTGTACGCCGTTAAGAGTCTTTGCGATAGAGACATCAAAGCCAGTCATTGGCGTTGCGCTACCTGAGCTGTCGAGATTGAAGTAGCTCCATGATTCACCTGAGAGAGTAGTGCGTGATGCAACGCGAACTTCACCTGAGGTTGCCTGCTTCTTCTGATTGATTGTAAGAACGGAGTCATACACAACGTAAGTTTTCTTGCCATCGAAGAGCGCTTTGAGATGGAAGGCAACGTCGCCGGTGCTACGACCATCGGTCTTACGATCTCCGTCGACGAGTTCGTAGCTCCACTTAGAACTGCCCTTAACTTTGGTGGCACCTAAGAGAATTCCCTGGCTCTCATCGCGGTAGAAGACTTGAATTCCGCCTGATGTAGCAACGCATGCATTAGAAACACTGACATCGCTACCCGTACGAACACGCACAGGGTCTTTGTAATCATTTACTTGGAC
>WLKV01000034.1 GCA_009701085.1 Actinomycetota bacterium
ACTCAGTTCTCTATCTCTTGGGAATTACGCGAGAAGATATTGAAGAAGCTGGCGCACAGCGCAAATAGTTTTTACAGTCGGCAGGCGTGAATATCGGTCACGAGGATTCCACGTGCACCAAGTGCCCAGAGCTCATCCATCAGGCGGTTTGTATCTTTACGAAGAACCATCGCGCGAACTGCAACCCAATCAGCTTTCTGCAGAGGAGAAATAGTCGGAGATTCGAGTCCTGGAGTAATCGCACATGCCTTTTCAACGCTCGAAGTTGGAATGTCATAGTCAAGGAGGACGTATTGACGTGCGGTAACAACTCCTTGAAGTCGACGAATGAGAATCTCAAGTCCAGCAGGTAGCGCAGAACCAGATCGCTTGATGACGATTGCTTCCGAGACAAGTATGGGATCTCCAAAGATCGCCAGCCCTGCCTGCTTCAAAGTATTTCCTGTGCTCACAACGTCGGCAATCAGATCTGCCACTCCTAAACGCACGCTACTTTCGACGGCGCCATCAAGACGCACTACGGATGCGGAGATCTTCAAATCTTTGAGGTGCTTTTCTACAAGACCTGGATAAGCAGTTGCTACTCGCTTATCCGAAATATCTGTCAACTTCCATTGTTTTGAAGCAGGGGCTGCAAAGCGAAATGTGGAGGAACCAAAGTCCAGAGCCAGTATCTCTTCTGCATCAGCTCCAGAATCAATAAGTAGATCGCGTCCGGTGATGCCTGCCTCTAATTCGCCAGAACCAACATAGATCGCGATATCTCGAGGTCGAAGGTAGTAAAACTCAACTGAGTTGTCGGGGTCTGCAAGAACTAGATCGCGCGAATCAGTGCGTTGTCTGTAACCCGCCTCTTTGAGAATCGCAATGGATGCATCAGCTAAGGAGCCCTTATTCGGAACCGCTATACGTAACATCTTCTCCCCTAGCAATGATTAAAGAAATTTGTAAATATCAGTAGGTGTTAAACCACGCGCAAGCATGAGCGTTTGTAGGTGATAGATAAGTTGGCTTATCTCTTCTGCAAGAGCCTCATCGGATTCATGTTCTGCGGCCAACCACACTTCTCCGGCCTCTTCGAGAATCTTCTTGCCAATGCTATGTACTCCCGCATCGAGGGCCGCCACTGTTCCGGAACCCTCAGGTCGATCAATGGCCTTCTGAGCCAGCTCTTCCCAAAGTTGATCGAAAGATTTCATGGGTGAAGTTTACTGGAGAGAGCTCGTTCACGAAGAGCAATTACCATCTGCGCTGGGTCTTCAGCCTTAAACACGGCGCTTCCGGCCACAAATGTATCTGCACCAGCTTCCACTGCAATCTCAATAGTCTCAAGCGATATTCCACCATCAACTTGAAGCCAGATAGGCCTAGAACCAATCATTTCTCTCGTTCTGCGAACCTTTTCCATCATTGATTCCATAAACTTTTGACCACCGAATCCAGGTTCGACGGTCATGATGAGAAACATATCGATCTCACCGACGAATTCTTCATAGCCTTCAATAGCAGTACCAGGCTTTACCGCCAGAGCAGCTCTCGCTCCATGGCTCTTGATCCCCTTGAGAGTTGCCGAGATATTAGTCGTGGCCTCAGCATGGATTGTCACACTGGCAGCTCCGGCCTCTGCGTAATCGATTGCTATCTGATCCACATCCGCCACCATCAGATGGGCATCTATCGGAACAGGAGATGATGCAATGATTTTTGATGCGGTCGAAAAATCAAAGGTAAAGTTTGGAACAAAGATATTGTCCATCACATCAAGATGAATAAAATCGCTGACTGAAGCAATCTTCGCTATCTCTTGATCGAGGCGCGAGAAATCAGCGTTAAGAATGCTCGGGGTGATTCGAATGTGCCCGCTCATATAGCCAGCCTAAACCTTCTTCTTAAAGAGAGCGAGAAACATCGAATCCGTGTCATGGACGCTGGTCCAAAGCGCCATTGATTTATCTCGCACAGCGCCCTCAAGGTTTGATGGCAAGAAAGGGGCAACATCAATCTGTTCTAGCTCAGGATGTGCCTTAAGAATCATCTTTACTTGACCAAAGGTTTCAGCAAAGTGAGGACTGCATGTCGCATATCCAAAGATGCCACCGCTATTGAGCGTTGAGATTGCTGCATCAGCGAGCTCCAATTGCAGTTCGGTGAGCGCCCGCAAATCTTGTACCGTTCGGCGCCATCGAACTTCAGGGCGTCGACGCAAGGCGCCAAGCCCAGTACAAGGAACGTCGGCGATGATCGCATCGAAGCTCTGTCCATGTGAAGAAATCTCGCGACCATCGCCCACCAAAACAGGAAACTTCCCGACTACATTTTTCACTAACTTTGCTCGTGCCTCAGAAACTTCGTTTGCGACGAAATCTCGACCTTCAACTTCGCAAATATGAGAGATGAGTGCTGCTTTTCCGCCAGGGCCAGCACAGAGATCAAGAACCGACCTGGCTGATTGGGTCGCCAACGAGAAAGTTGATGCAACAAGTTGAGATCCTTCATCCTGCACTCCAGCCTTACGGTGCCTGATGAGATCTAACGAACCAGGTGCGCCTTCAAATTTGGCGCCATAGGGAGAGAACTTCGTAGCGACAGCGCCCTCAGCGATGAGATCTTCTCGGGTCGATGAGCCTGGCCAAGAAACCAGTGTGGGAATGGCAGGAACATTATTGGCCGCAAGCTCATCTTCCACTCGTTGATAATCCTTAAGGAGATCGAAGTAGGCAGAGACAATCCATTCTGGATGTGAATACTGAATGGAAAGTCTAGAAACCGGGTCCTTCATAGCAAGGACTGGCTCCATCCACTCTTCCAGCGATTGAGCACTCACCTTTCGTAGAATCGCATTGACGAAGGAGGCCTTCGATTCGCCTATGACTTTACGGGCTAGTTCAACGGTTGCAGAAACTGCTGCATGTGTTGCCACGCGCATTTCAAAGAGTTGATGCACTCCAAGTCGGCAGATATCGACGATTCCTTCATCTACTTCGTTCCAAGGTCGATCAGATACTTGAGAAAGAATGTAATCGTGGCGTCCCTGCATGCGCAGAGTTCCATAGAGGAGTTCAGTCGCAAAGCCCTTATCTCTCTGTTCAAAGTTGCTTGCGCCGAGAGCTTGTGGAAGGAGAAGGTTTGAATAACCGCCTCGACGATTTACCTCAGAGAGGATGTCATAGACCAAGACGCGAGGTGCATCGGGTTTGGGAGATTTAAAAGAATCTCTCCGTGCTTTAACCAAAGAATTCACCATCAGTCACACGAGCGCCGTTGAGCCAGGACTTTGCATCCATTCGAGACTTGCCTGCGGGAGTGAGAAAACCTATTGAAAGTGCTTCAGAGGCAGTCCCTACAAGAAGCTCCTTGTTCACAACCTTTAACACGCCAGGCTGCAGAATTTCTTCAGAAATACTCACGCTATCAATCTTTACAACTTCGCTACGGAATCGAGTCCACGCTCCTGGTAAAGACGTGAACGCTCTTATCTTCTGAGAAATCAATTGGGCATCTAACTTCCAGTCAATTTCACATTCTTCTTTTGAAATCTTCATGGCTCGAGTCGCGCCATCGTTCTTCTGTGGTTCTGGACGAATTCCAGCTTCGATAGCCTTCAATGAGTCCTCGACTGCTTCAACTCCAAGTACGCCTAACTCTGAAAAGAGTTCATCACTGGTGATATCTGAATCCAGCGCAAATCTCTTCACTGAATAAATAGGACCAGTATCCATCCCTGGATCTAATGCGAAAACCGTTACTCCAGAAAGAGAATCTCCTGCCTCGATTGCTCGCTGTACCGGAGCAGCTCCACGCCAACGTGGAAGGAGTGAGAAATGCAGATTGAGACAACCATGCATAGGAATACTGAGCAAGTTCTCGGGCAGAAGAACGCCATAACCAATCGTCAGAAGTACATCAGCGCCCTCAATGAGAGTTGCTATCTCTGTGACCGAAGCAGGTTTAAGGCAAGCAATATCGTGTTGACGAGACCACTCTGAAACGACCGACTCCTTGATGGATCGTCCTCTTCCTGCAGGGCGGTCAGGCTGCGTAATAACCGATAACAATTGGTGCTCTGAAGTAACCAGCCAATTTAAAGTGGGAATTGCTACATCGGGCGTTGCCGCCACAATTATCTTCAATTAAAGCCCTCTACCGAAAGGATCATGCGGTGAAACTTTGATCTGTGGTTGCATGCCTACTGAGTTAGCCATGCCGAACCAATCCGATTCACGAATCTCTTTCATCGCAAGCTTTCGATCTTCCTCGGAGAGGCGATCAATAAAGAGAATTCCATTGAGATGATCTGTCTCGTGTTGCAAAGCTCGCGCGAGGAGTTCGGTTCCTTCTACGGTGATGGGCTCTCCGTGCATATTGAAGCCTTTTGCAACGGCTCTAAAAGCTCGCGGGGTTGGGTAAACCAGATCAGGAAAGCTCAAGCAACCCTCATCTCCATCCTGGAGATCTTCGCTAAGGTCGAGAGTTGGATTGATGAGATGTCCCAACGCTTCATCGACATCCCAGACAAATACACGGAGTGGAACACCAATTTGAGGTGCGGCAAGACCGGCACCCGGTGCATCGAGCATCGTTTCGGTGAGATCTTTTACAAGGACCCGAAGCTCCTTATCGAAGTCAACTACCTCAGAGGCCGGTGTTACTAGTACTGGATCGCCAAAGTGACGAATCGGCATGATGGACATGTGCTCATCCTACTATCGAGATAGCGAATACGGATCGATGCGAATTGATGCAAGGCTCTTCTTTGAAGAGCTGCGGCGACGTTGGAATTCATGCAGAAGCGAGATAAGAGCCTCTCCATCAGTCAGTGGCGCCAAAAGAACGATTCGATCGATGTCACCCTTGAGTTGTGATGGGCCAAGGAATTGAGTTGACTCGGGTAACCGCGAATCTTCCTGAGACTTTTTAAGTCCACGAAAAAGGAATTGCGACTCAGATGCTGCAATATCCATCGTGACCGCGCGGGTGAAAGGCGGCAGATTTACTTCGAGACGTTCACGAAGTTCACGTTGCGAAATCAGCGATGGCTTCCAGGCAGAGACAGCACCAATGATTGGGCTGTCTGCTGACATGACAAATGCGACCTTTCCTTTTGGAGATGCCAGAGCACTGGTTGAAAAGAAGAGCTCGCGGGTGCGTTCGTGGGCTCTGATATCTACTTGCATAAAGAAACGCTCTGCCTCGAGAATTACAACGAGGGCGTAGCCATCTTTGGTTATCGGAATAGCGCCAGGGGTTGAAATGACTAACCCTCGATCTTCAGTAAAACTATCAATCATCAATTCCGATGTTGATTGAACAACCTTTACTCCAGGAAAAGCTGCTCCAATCTCATATGCAAATCTTTCTGAACCGCGACCCAAGAGATAAGGAGTTGAACCCTTGCACCAGGCGCATCTCCAGTCTGAATGTGCTTTGGCACAGATGGTGCATTCAAGAGATGTTTCAGCGCCACGTTTGAGTAACTTGCCACCGCATTCACAGAGAGCAGAGTTCCTACATTTAGAGCAGACAATACTTTGCGAATAACCCTTTCGGGGAGCAAGAAATAGAACGGGTCCTGAATTCATCGCTTTGCGAATCTCCCCCATTAACCGACTGGGAATCAACTCACCATGAGATTGGGGAAAGGCGGAAACTTCGACTCGAGACTTAATAGAAGAAAAGTCAATCCACTTACTCTCAATAAGGCGCGCGACTTCAGAACTCGGTGAGTAACCAACGAAAGTGAGATTGAGATCTGATTTCATCGCTCGAAGTATCGCAACGTCGCGCACATTCCACCCTGGAGAACGCACTTCATAATGTTGTTCAGATCCTTCATCTAAAACGATGATTGACTCGAGATCGGTAATCGGTGCAAAGACAGCGCTCCTGGTTCCCACCACAATGAGCCCCCGTCCATAACGACATGTGAGGAAATTGCGATATCGCTCAGATCTTTCGAGCGCAGAATCTAGAACCACCGCTTCCGGTATAAGAGCCACGAGCCTCTGGACGGAGCGATTGTCAGGAACAATGACGAGAGTCGATCCCTTCCCCGTGTTCTTTCCAATCGTTGACTGAAGGAAGTCGAAACGATTAACAACAGGAGGAATATGAATGTAGGTGCGAGTTGGTTTCGTCTTTAACTTAGGCAAAGGTGCATCAGTCCAGTTCTCCTTATCGACTGATGCGACCCGAGGAGGGATAGCTGAACGAATAACGTCGAAGGGATGGGCCGCCCAACGAGCCGCAACAGCCGATATAAGTTCAATCGATTCTGGCGTCGCAACACTGTGCGGGGAGATAGCTTTAGATAGCGACTTCAAGACTGGTGATTCAGATGAACTCACTCGAGCAAGAACTAGCCCCTCAACTTCTCTGCCATGAAAAGGAACCTGAACGCGAACGCCTGTTGAGATGATGTCCGACAGATTATCCGGAATCAGATAGTCATACTTCTGATCTAGATGAAAGACTCCAGAATCCACCCAGACCTGGGCAATCGGAAGAACCGATGAACTGCCTTCTGGTTTGAGCTTCGCTATCTCAGCTTTGAGACGAAGTGGCCTCGTAAGTGCCACGTCAATGAAGCCTTCGACTATTTAACGGCTGCTTGGAGCTCTGATACGCGATTGGTTGCTTCCCATGTGAAGTTAGGAAGCTCGCGACCAAAGTGGCCATAAGCAGCAGTCTGAGAATAGATAGGGCGCTTGAGGTTGAG
>WLKV01000035.1 GCA_009701085.1 Actinomycetota bacterium
CCAAAGGCGCCATAGAAGAGTGAGTAGAGATTGCGACCCACATAGTTATCTGCCCTAAACCATGTTCCAGCGAAGGCCGATAGTGAGAGAAGGAGAACGAGGAGCGCCGCCCCATCGCGATGATGTTCAGGATCGAGATCACGAGCACCGCGCGCTACAAAGCGAATCGAGGAGCCGAGAGATTTAGCGAGAAGGCGCCAGAGTGAGGACAGCGCAGAACCCAGAATCTTCAAGAAAGATTTGTTAGTTGTGCGTTTCT
The DNA here is from genome assembly GCA_009701085.1 of Actinomycetota bacterium. Taxonomy (GTDB): domain Bacteria; phylum Actinomycetota; class Actinomycetes; order Nanopelagicales; family Nanopelagicaceae; genus Planktophila; species Planktophila grossartii. The sequence goes on from WLKV01000035.1 coordinate 260, forward strand.
TCTTCTTAGCCACACCTTCAATCTTAGGTGGAGGGTATTTTTCAAGCCCGTAGGCGCGCCGACTTAGACCTCAACGACAACAGGAACGATCATCGGGCGACGACGGTGTTTCTGACCGACCCATCCCCCGATAGTTCTGCGCACAACTTGTGAAAGTTGATGTGTTCCATTGACGCCCTCGGCAACTGCGGCAGTGAGAGCTTTCTCAATTTGTCCACGAACTTCATCAAAGAGCGCTTCATCTTCATTAAATCCGCGGGCATGAATATCCGGGCCTGCAACAATTTTTCCTGTTTGAGATTCGATGACAACAATGACAGAGATGAATCCTTCTTCTCCAAGGATGCGACGATCTTTCAGTGAGGACTCGGTGATATCACCGATGCTCTGACCATCGACGTAAACAAATCCACATGGAACCGAACCAACGACTTCAGCTTCGTGGTTGACGAGGTCGACAACGATTCCGTTCTCGATAATAAAGGCGTTCTCGCGTGGAACTCCTGCCTGGATTGCTATCTCGGCATTTGCTTTGAGATGGCGCCATTCGCCGTGAACTGGCAAGACATATTTAGGCTTGACGATGTTGTAGCAATAAAGGAGTTCGCCTGCTGCTGCGTGGCCAGATACATGCACCATTGCATTTGCCTTATGTACGACCTTTGCACCAAATCGAGTGAGCTCATTGATGACTCGAAAGACTGAATTCTCGTTACCTGGAATAAGCGAGGAAGCCAAGATCACGGTGTCGCCATCGCCCACGCGAATCTGGTGATCTCCATTAGCCATACGTGACAAAGCTGCCATCGGTTCGCCTTGCGAACCTGTGCAGATGAGAACTACCCGGTCATCGTAATTATCGAGTTCGCGCGCATCGAAGAGGATTCCGCTGGGTACGTTGAGGTAGCCCATATCTTCGGCGATCTTCATATTGCGAATCATTGAACGACCAATAAAGGCAACGCGACGGTTGTGAAGAGCTGCCGTATCAATTACTTGTTGCACGCGGTGAACGTGCGAAGAAAAAGAGGCAACGATGACGCGTCGTTTAGTAGATGCAATAACTCGATTGAGCGCCGGCATGATCTCGCGCTCTGACGGTGTAAAACCTGGAACATCGGCATTGGTTGAATCGACTAGGAAGAGATCGACACCTTCTTCACCTAAGCGAGCAAAAGTGCGCAAGTCGGTGATGCGACCATCGAGCGGCAACTGATCCATCTTGAAATCGCCTGTATGAAGAACTGTTCCCGCTTTGGTATGAATTGCAACGGCAAGTGCATCAGGGATTGAGTGGTTGACGGCAACAAATTCAAGTTCGAATGGGCCGACATCTTCACGGTTTCCTTCTGTGACTTCGCGAGTCAGTGGTGAGATGCGATGTTCTTTACATTTTGCAGAAATGAGAGCGATGGTTAGCGGCGAACCATAGACAGGGATATCTCCGCGTTCACGTAAGAGATATGGGACTGCGCCGATATGGTCTTCATGTCCATGGGTAAGGAATAGCCCGACCACATCGTTTAGGCGATCGCGGATATAACTAAAGTCAGGCAGGATGAGATCGATTCCTGGTTGGTTATCTTCAGGAAAGAGAACTCCGCAGTCGACAATCAAAAGTTTTCCATTGGTCTCATAGACAGTCATATTGCGACCGATCTCAGAGATTCCGCCGAGCGCAACTATGCGCAGTCCACCATCAACGAGCTTGCTAGGTGTTCCGAGATTTGGGTGGGGATGTTGTGTCATAGATTAATTCTTCAGCGTGACGCCACCAGCAGTGAGATCTTTACGTAGCTGTTCGATCTGTGCTTCGGTTGCATCAACGAGTGGCAGACGAGTTGTTCCTCCGGGAAGACCCATGAGTGACATCGCTGCCTTGGTCAAAATTGCACCTTGTGTGCGGAATGTGCCGGTAAACACTGGCAAGAGTTGCTGATGAATCTCGAGCGCCTTAGCAGAATTGCCAGCGAACCACGCATCAAGCATCGCTTTGAGTTGAAGTCCAACCGTGTGACCGCAGACAGAGACAAACCCAACTGCTCCAACTGAGAGGAATGGCAAGTTAAGGATGTCATCGCCTGAGTAGACAGGAATTCCACAACGCTTAATAACCCATGAAGTTGCCGCGATATTTCCCTTGGCATCCTTGAGAGCAACGATGTTGTCGACAGAGTCGAAGAGTTTGACGATAGTGTCAGATTCAATTTCAACGCCGGTGCGACCAGGGATGTCGTACATCATGATGGGTAAATCTGTGGCAGCAGCAACTGCGCGGAAGTGAGCCTCGATACCTGCTTGTGGTGGCTTGTTGTAATAAGGAGTTACAACGAGTAATCCATCTGCACCAGCTTCTTGTGAACGCTTAGCTTGTTCGACCGTATAAGCAGTTTCGTTATCGCCAGCGCCCGAGAGAACTTGAATCTTTGATCCGACGACCTTCTTTACAACCTTGATGATCTCGAGCTTTTCAGAAGATTTTGTTGTGGGCGCTTCACCAGTTGTGCCGTTGACGGCGATGCCATCGTGGCCGGTGTCGACGAGATGTTGCGCAAGCTTTTCTACGCCAGCCCAGTCGATAGACCCATCCTTATCAAATGGGGTCACCATTGCGGTGAGGAGTCGACCGAAAGGCGCTTGCGTACTCATTTGGGAATCTTATCGCTTAAGGCGCGATACGACCAGATTTTTCAAATGCCCCGTATGTAAGAGGCATTAATTTCGCGAATTCGGCTTCCATCTTTTCGGCAACCATCTCAATTTCGCGTTGTGGGTAGCTTGGGAAGTGTGAACCTTCACGAGCCGTACGAAGTGAAAGGAAGTTCATGAGTGCGCGTGCATTCATGGTGACGTACATTGATGAATAGGTAGCAACCGGCAGCACTACGCGCGCAACTTCGCGAGCAACTCCAGCATCGAGCATCTTCTGATAGGAATCGTAGGCAATGAGATAAGCATCTTTCATCGCCTTGACGCTGATATCAAATTGTTCAGCAGTTCCATCTTCAAATGTATATGCGCCTGTCTTGCCAACTTGAACCAATTTACGTTCCTTGGATGGAATGTAAAAAACTGGCTTAAGTTCGCGATAGCGGCCGGACTCTTCGTTGTAGGAAGCGATGCGGTGGCGCATAAATTCGCGGAAGACAAAGATGGGAGCTGAGATAAAGAATGTCATCGAGGTATGTTCGAATGGTGAACCATGGCGTTCGCGAGCGAGGTAATTAATCAACCCTGCTGAACGCGCCGGATCTTCGCCAATCTCATCCATTGATTGTTCGCCAGCGGTTGATACACGCGCTGCCCAAATGACATCGGCATCGCTGGCGCTTGCCTTGATGAGTTCAACGGATACATCGTCTCTAAAAATTACGGTCTCAGACATGTCCGCACCTTATCTTTCAACCCCCCTCCACCCTTTGGATATCTAGGGCACAATTGCCGCGTGTCCAGAGTGAACCGCGCCACCGCAACGCAAAGTCTGAGCGTCTCCTTCACTGTTGGCCTCTACGGAACAGCTTTTGGAGCTGCATCTATAGCGGCAGGTTTTTCGATCCCGCAGACATGCCTCCTCTCACTCCTCACCTTCTCTGGTGCATCTCAATTCGCAGTCGTTGGAGTCATGGGCGCTGGTGGAAGTGCACTCTCTGGAATTGCTACTGCATCACTTCTTGGAATTCGTAATGGTCTCTATGGATTGCGTATGGCACCTATCTTGCAAGTGCGGGGTCTTAAGAGAATCGTTGCCGCACAAGTAACTATCGATGAATCAACAGGGGTATCAATCGGTCAAGAAGACCTTGGCATCGATGCGATGAAAGATGGCTTCTGGCTCACTGGTTTCGGTGTCTATCTCTTCTGGAATTTCTTCACATTACTTGGCGCACTTGGTGCACAGGCGATGGGTAATCCATCCGCATGGGGCCTCGACGCAGCTGTGCCTGCTGCATTTCTAGGACTTGTCTGGCCCAGACTTCTCGGAAAATTCGAACGCGTACTTGCTGCATCTGCCGTTGTTCTAGCCATTGCGCTCAGCCCCGTAATTTCTGCGGGCTTGCCGATTATTGCGACGGCGCTGCTTGCTGTTGCATTCGGATGGAAGGCACGCGCATGAGCGCACTGTGGATAGGAGTTCTTGGCACAAGTGCCATTGCATTTGCCCTTAAATACACAGGGCATTCCATTCCAGAGAAGTACTTAACAAATCCGCGCATGCTGCGAATCAATACACTGATTCCGATTGCTCTCTTAAGCGCACTCGTCGGAGTTCAGACAATTACCGAAAAAGGTAAGTGGGTCATTGATCAGCGATTAGCGGGAGTTGCCGTAGCGCTCATTGCGCTCAGCTTGAAGGCTCCGTACTTTGTTGTCGTTATCTCCGCTGCCATTACATCGGCAGTGTTGTACAGACTTTAGATTAAATAATTCCCAGCGAAGTGAGCTTCGCTTTGAGATCGTTATCTGAAGGCTCTGTAAGGTGAGTTCCATCTGAGAATACGATGACAGGAATCGACTTCGCTCCCCCGTTGATCTCTTGCACCTTTGCAGCAGCTGTTTCATCTGCTTCAACATCGATGTGGTTTACCTGAACATCGAGTTCTTCCAAAAGACGCTTTGAGCGACGACAATCTCCACACCAATCAGCGCCATACATTGTGATATCTGCGTGTGCCATGAGTTAGCCCTCCATAAAGTTTTCAAGGCCGAATGTCAGCCCTGGATGAGTTACAACCTGACGAACGCCAAGAAGTACTCCTGGCATAAAACCTACTCGGTCAATTGAGTCGTGACGAATGGAAAGTGTTTCACCGATTCCGCCAAGTAAAACTTCTTGGTGTGCAACGAGTCCACGAAGGCGTACTGAGTGAACTGGAATATCTCCCACAGTTGCGCCGCGTGCTCCATCGAGCGATGTTGAAGTTGCATCTGGCATAGCAGCGAGACCTGCCTCTTTACGTGCCTTCGACATGAGTTCGGCTGTACGAGCTGCTGTTCCAGATGGAGCATCGACCTTGTTGGGGTGGTGGAGCTCAATAATTTCAGCAGATTCGAAGTATTTTGCTGCCTTTGTTGCAAACTCCATCATCAATACTGCGCCGATTGCGAAGTTAGGGGCAATCAAGACTCCAGATTTTGAAGAAGCAAGAAGGCTCTTGATTTTCGCAATACGAGCATCGTCGAAACCAGTAGTTCCGATTACCGCATTGATGTTATTGCTAATCAGAAATTCGAGGTTGGCCATTACTGAATCTGGAGTAGTGAAATCTACGACTACCTGTGCTCCATTGGCTGTTAGAGCGTCAAGTGAGTCACCAAGATCGAGCGCTGCTACGAGTTCCAGATCTGGTGCATCAGTAACTGCCTTGACCACTTCTGAACCCATGCGGCCACGTGCACCAAGTACGCCTACTTTGATCATTTCTGAAGCACCTTCTCAAATTTTGATTCGTTCTTAAATGGACCGACAAGAGCAAGGGTAGGTGTTTTTACTAGGAACTCGCTGGCAATTTCGCGGATGTCTTCAGCGCTTACGCGAGAAATCGCTTTGAGGATGTCATCAAAATCCATCACTTGGCCATAGACAATTTCATTCTTGCCAATTCGGCTCATGCGCGAGCCGGTATCTTCCTGGCTCAAGACAAGTGACCCGCGGACGGCGCCCTTAGCGCGCTCAATCTCTTCGTGAGTCATTCCATTGTCTGCAACATCTGACAAGACGCTGCGGATGATTTCTACGACTTCAATAGCTTTCGTTGGATTGCACCCTGCATAGAAACCTAGAACTCCAGAGCCAGCGAATTGCTGAGCATAGGCATAGACAGAGTAAGCAAGGCCGCGCTTTTCGCGGATCTCTTGGAAGAGGCGCGAAGACATTCCGCCACCGAGAGCTGCAGAGAGAACGCCCATGGAGAAACGACGATCATCTGCGCGAGCGACGCCTTCCATGCCATAGAACATATGTGCCTGTTCGCTCTTCTTGTACATCAACCCAACCGATTGCTGCTTGGTGTTCTTCACTGGAATATTGGGGCGAACAACAGGAGCGGCAAGAACATCGAGGAAGTTATCGCGGGAAAGCGCTTCTTCAACCATAGCTACAACGCGCTTATGTTTGATATTTCCGGCCACTGCTACAACGAGATCTTGAGGCAGGTATTTCTTCTTGTAGTAGTTAAAAACAGTATTGCGCGACATTCC
>WLKV01000036.1 GCA_009701085.1 Actinomycetota bacterium
GCGCTTTCCTTCCGACATCAATTTACGAGTTGTGTTATCGATTGCGCTGATGTGATCAGCATCGAAGGCATGGCGCATGCCGAGTGTGTAGGCCAAGGCAGCTGTGCCCCATCCAAAGAGTGAGCCATCTGCGAGTTCGTAATTGCCTGATGTAGCCCGCCACATGAGAAGCGCGCCTGCGATATGGAGGAATGCAATAAAGCCGAACATGGCAGCCATACGGCGCCACTCATCGGGCGTGAGGCGGTCTTTGAGGGGGGTGCGAGGGACTTCGCGTACAACGTCGTTCATGAAGAGCCCTCCCCGGCTAGATGCAAATGATTTGCAAGAAGGCAAGGTTAACTGAGAATTTACGCCCGAGCCAGTTGAAATAAGGGCGAGACGGGCGGCGTTAGGTCTAAAGTGCAGGAATCTCGAGCCCTAGAACAGGGCAAGCAGGAGGAGGTCTTTAGATGAGCGATGACGAAGGCCAGGACGAGTTAGTAACCGAAGAGATGCTCTGGGATCGAATCCCCGAGGTTCAAGGTGAAGAGCGCGCCAATACGTATTACGAATTATCGGCCCGCATATTTGCACGCGGTCAATATGACGAAGCGTTGGCGCTCGCTGAAACTGCACGAGATATCTTCTCTGAGTTAGGTGCTGCTGCACCGAGTGAAGGTTTAGCACAAGCGTATTCCGCGATTGGTTACAACCTCAATCAACTCAAGCGCATGGATGAAGCTGCAACTGCGATGAGCAAAGCAGTTTCAATTTTGCGTGAGAACAAATCTCCGATTGCTCTTGAGCTAGCTTGCACTCTCGGTGAGTGGTGGTACGCATCTAAGAATTATGAAAAAGTTATTGAGACTATGTACGAATGTTCGCAAGAACATCTCGTTGATGGAAACAATATCGGTGCAGCAAACGATATGCACCTCATCGGTTGTGCTCAGCGCGAGCTAAAGAATTATGCCGAAGCAATTATCTGCTTCCAAGAAGCGCGCAAAATGTTTAAGCTTGAAAAAGAAGTTATCCATGTAGCTCGTTGCGATCAGAAGATGGCCTCATGTTATGTCGAACTCGGAGATGGTGAGAAGGCTTTCGAAGCTGCGCAAAAATCAATCGATGTCTTTGAAACTGCACACGATCATCGTCGCGAAACTTTTGCTCTCTTTGAGCTAGGCAAGGCAGAAATTCTCCTTGGCAAACTCGAAGATGGACTCTCAACGCTCGATGGTGTGCTTCAGATCGTTGCTGAAGATGAGCCGAAAGACTTTGAATTTATCCTTGATATTGAAGATCGAATGGTTGCCGTTATGCGCCAGCTCGGACGTATGGATGAAGCTGCAGAAGTGGAGCGCCGTTTAACTTCTGTTCGCGAAGCTCTTGCCGAAGAACCTCTTTCTGAAGCAGATGTAACGCTTAACGACTAGATGCTTCAGACTCTCTCGGGTGCTGATTTTGCGCTATTTATCTCGGTATTTCTCGCTTGCACCGTTGAAGCGGTCGAGGCGGTCACTATCGTTCTAGCCGCAGGCACTTCACGTAACTGGAGATCAGCTTCCCAGGGCGTAATCGCGGCGCTCATACTTCTTACAGCGCTCATCTTCACTCTTGGGCCAAGTATCGAGAAGCTACCTGAAAGCATTCTCCAATTAGCAGTAGGTGGGTTACTTCTGATTTTCGGAATGCAATGGCTCCGTAAGGCCATCTTGCGTGCAAGCGGTTTCAAAGCATTGCATGATGAAGAGAAAATATTCCGTGAAGAAGTTCAAGCAGCAGAGAAAGCTGCGAGAGTCTCACACTTCGTCGTAACCGATTGGTATGCCTTCATGCTGTCCTTTAAAGGCGTACTTCTCGAAGGACTTGAAGTTGCCTTTATTGTCGTTACCTTCGGAGTGATTCAAAAGGGTTCTAATCCGCAGGCTTTCTCTATCGCTCTTTGGGCCGCGCTAAGTTCAGTCGTTCTCGTAACCATTGCCGGATTTGTTATTCATAAACCGCTATCAAGAGTTCCAGAGAATTCAATGAAGTTCATTGTCGGAGTTCTTCTCACCTCATTTGGAATTTTCTGGGGAGCAGACGGAGCTGGAGCCAATTGGCCACATCACGATTTATCTCTTCTGGTAATCATTCCGTCTGTGGCTGCACTCTGTTTTCTTCTGATTGAAATTTTAAAGGCACGAATAGTGAAGGGTTACCGCGTTAGCCCACCAAGATCCCAACTCATCTCCCTACCCAACAAGACGGCTCCCACGTTTGTTCGGATCTCTGGCGGCTTCATCTACTTTTGGTATGACTTCATCGTTGGAGATGATTGGCGTGTAGCCGCGGCGATAGTTCTTGCTTTAGCTGCAACCCACTCACTCGATTCGAATTCATGGTGGCTTCTACCAGCCGCGGTTGCAGCAGTGCTGATATTTACTTTGCTCGAGGCAAGTGCTGCAAAGCCCAGTGATACATCGCAATAGCACCAGCTGCTGAAGCATTCATAGATCTCGTTGAACCGTACTGTTCAATCGCATAGAGGACTTGGCAGATTGCGATGCCTTCGTCAGACATTCCTGCGCCCTCTTGGCCAAAGAGAAGTACGCATTTCTCAGGAAGTTCTGCACCTTCAAGATGTTTTGATCCGGGCACGTTATCAATACCAATAATGGGAGTTTCATTTTCTGCACACCACTGAGCGAAGTCAGCGATGGTTGGGTGATGCAATACGGTGAGATATCGATCGGTAACCATTGCACCACGCTTATTCCAGTCACGTTTGCCGACGATATGTACATACGACGCGTTAAATGCATTAGCTGTACGAACGATTGAACCGATATTTAAATCATGCTGCCAATTCTCAATCGCAATCTGCAATTTGTGGCGTTTTGTATTGAGGTCAGCGACTATCGCTTCAACGGTCCAATATCTGTAGTGATCCAACACATTTCGACGATCTCCATTTTCGAGAAGTTCGGGATCGTATTGAGGACCAGTAGGCCACGGCTTTTCATGGGGGCCGACGCCGACTACTGGGAAAAATTCACCCGGTCCAATGACTGCAGGCGTATTGATTTCCATGGATGCACTCTAAACTTAAGAAGCTGGCATTACCAATGATTATTTAGGAGTCATTATGGAGATTGTTTATCACGTCGCTTTTGGCATCCACCTGCTCTGCGTGGCTGCGATTCTCGTGCTCTTACTCTTGCAGGCGAATAAGAACCCGAAGAAGTTAAGCGCTGGCGTTGTCCATGCATCTCTTACCGCCTTGATTGCTGCGGTTGTCATGGTTGGACTCTGGGACCAGGCACATGATGAACCTGCCAACCACACTAAGTTCGGCGTGAAAGGCCTCGTTATTGCTGTAATTCTGACACTTGGTTATAAGAATATAAAGAAGCCAATTCTGAAGAATTCAATCTGGGCGACCATGCTTGGTTTAACGCTTCTTAATGTTGTTATTGCATACACCTGGTAATTAACGTAATGAAAAAATTCGGGATAGTGGCATGCCTTATTTTTGCCATCCCGAATATTGCACCAGTGCAGGCACAGGCTCTCGATCCCATTAACGTTGCCGCAACTTTTGAACGACTCACTGCAGGGTCCGCACTCTCCAATCCTTCAGTTGTAGTGATAGATCCATTAACTGGTTCAGTTGTCTACGAGAAGAGCGCTTACTCTCCACGAAAGCCTGCCTCTGTATTGAAGATCTATTCCGCCACTGCAGCGTTGACATATATGCAGCCGACTCAGCGATTTACAACATCTGCATGGGTTGGAGTTAACGAGAAGAGCCTTGTTATCCAAGGCTCACTCGACCCTTGGATGAGCTTGAGCGATTCAGTAGCAAAGAAGATGGGGCGCACATCAATTCCTCGGATTGAGTACAACTCACTTTCGGCACTTAAAGAAGCCAATCCAGGATCAATCCGCAATTCAACAATTTATTACTCTGATTTGTATTCGCAGGATGTAGCAAATATCAAAGCCTTCTTTCTTAAGCGCGGCGTCAAGGCGGTTATGAAGCGGGTATCAAATACCCAAGCGGAAGAACTATCTGCCGAGCAGATACTTTCTTCGGATTCACCAGAGCTTCAGGAGATGCTGGGGTTTGCGCTCACATGGAGCGATAACTTACTTACTGAGCGGATTGCCCGCCTTGCATCACAGGCAGCTGGATACCCTCTCAATGATGAAGGGGTAGCGCAGACTTTCCAAGAAGTACTTGCTGGGCTTGGTGTTGATAGCAAAGGGTTGGTAATCAAGGATGCGAGTGGGCTCTCTAGAGAAAATCGCATCACTGCAAGGCAGGTTGGCCAATTACTGTTGAAGATTCGTAACGATTCCCGTTTCGCATCCTTGATAGGTGGTTTACCAATCAGCGGAGTCACCGGAACTTTGCGACATCGTTTTATAGATACAGCGCCGCAGGCAATTGGTTTAGTAAGAGCAAAGACAGGAACACTGAATGGAACTGCCAACCTTGCAGGTTATGTTGAGGCTGGAGATCGTGAATACATATTTGTCATCATCGCAGATCAATTGAAGCGAACCTCGCGCGCTGAAAAGTTTGCACGAGCGACCGTTGATCGCATCTTAGGAAAGATTGCCGCGCCGTTGTTGCCGGTGTTTCCTACTCAACCTGATGAAGTTGTAATTGGAGAAGTAGCTACAACTTCTTAGTCATCGTCGCGATCTTCATGATCGCGTTCTTTATTGTCATGCTCTCCACGCTCGCCACGTTCGCGACCTTCATGCTCACTCCCACTTTGAGGCGCAGCAGTCACTTTTGGAATTGGAAGTGAGTTAACTCCAGTAGAAGAATTGTTTGACGTTGTAGCTGCTGGTGCTGAGTAAGAGACAGGGTTCGAATTTGCCGCTGATGGTTGAGTTGCCGCAACTGATTGTGAAGCAGTTGGAGTCTCTGCAATCGCAGGTGACTCATTATTGGCATTTGCGAAGAGAGATCCACCAAGGATGACTGCGCCCGCAACTACAAGAGTGGCGATAGGTAACTTCTTATTGACCTTTTTAATTCCAGCGTATGAATCTCCGCTTTCGGTCATTTCGAACCAGTCTGGCTTCTTCGGTGTCATGGTGACTCCCTTTCGTTAAGTGAAAGATAAGTTGGCATCCTTAAAAGAAACTGAGAATCGACCCGTTCTTCGCTGTCAGTTATGGGTACCCTAAGCGCGTGTCAGCCACCCGCGCCTATGTAGATCTCATGAAGTTACGCGTGGTCGAGCTCCTGATTATCACCACCTTGCCCGCCATGGTCTTGGCTCAGAAAGGCTTGCCGTCCCTCGGTTTGGTCGCAGCCACCCTCATTGGCGGAACTTTGGCTGCTGGCGCTTCAAATGCTTTTAATATGGTGATTGAATCTGAATCAGACAAATTGATGGCGCGCACTTCAAAGCGCCCGCTGGTCACTGGAGTAATTAGCAGAACTCAAGCAACTGTCTTTGCTTGGCTAATCACAATACTTTCGCTCGCAATATTTCAGATCTTTACAACGACTCTTGCAACTCTTCTTACTGCACTGGCAATCTTTTACTACGTTGTTATCTACACAATAATTCTTAAACCCAATACATCGCAGAACATTGTCTGGGGTGGTGCAGCAGGTTGCATGCCTGTTCTTATCGGATGGGCTGCAGTTACCGGAACTCTGACTTGGGTACCTGTCGCATTCTTTATGGTGATTTTCTTCTGGACCCCACCGCATTTCTGGGCGCTTGCAATCAAATATAAAGATGATTACTCAGCTGCCGGAATTCCCATGCTTCCATCGGTTGCAAGTCAATCAATTGTTATCAGCCAGATGTGGTTCCACACCATTGCGATGGTCGTTTCATCTGCAGCAATGATTCAGTTGGCGCACCTGCCCGTGTGGGTTCTCTGCGTAACAGTATTTCTCGGCGCCGTCTTCACCTTCCAACTCTTTGCACTTAAAGAGAATTCAGATAATTACAATAAGGTTGCAGCAGGAATCTTCCACTGGTCGATTACGTACTTGAGTCTGCTTTCAGTGCTGCTTGTTGTTGCTCAGCTATTAAGCGCTTGAGTTAAATCTTTAATCAGGTCGTCGATATGTTCAAGACCTACAGATAGTCGCAGAACAGATGGAGTAATGCCCATCTCTGCCTGAACATCAGGGCTTAAGCGGCGGTGTGTTGTTGAAGCAGGGTGGGTAATAAGAGATTTGCTATCACCGAGATTGTTAGAGATATCAATGATGCGGAGTGAATCCATAAAGCGGAACGCATCTTTCTGAGTACCAGCGAATTCGATTCCAATAGTGGTTCCGCCAGCCTTCATCTGCTTCTTGATCACTTCGTGGTCTGGGTGTGAAGGAAGACCTGGGTAACGAACGCTCTTAATCTCTTTACGAGTCTCGAGGAATTCAGCGATTGTCTGAGCATTTTCAGCCATGCGAGTAACGCGAAGGTCCATAGTTTCAAGTGACTTTACGAGAAC
>WLKV01000037.1 GCA_009701085.1 Actinomycetota bacterium
AGATCTGAGGCTAAACGATGGAATCGACGTGAGTCTTCAGCTGCAATTACTTGTGCAGATTCGATCGCGTTCTTGAGGCGCTGGCTCGCATCGAGCGGATTTCCGAGTGGAGTCGCTGCAAGAACTAGGGCCATATGCGAATACTCCCATATTCTTTAGGTATGGTCGCAGGTATCTCTCCGATACTCATCGCACTTCTCTCATTCATCCTCCGTCTTGTAGATCTGGGAAGAGTCAAGGGATTTATCTTCGATGAGGTCTATTACGTCGATGGTGCACGCGATCTTCTGAAATATGGCGTTGAAGTAAGTGGCACAAAACCTGAATTTATTGTGCATCCACCTTTGGGCAAATGGCTGATTGGTATTGGAATACAAGTATTTGGTGACAGCGGTTTTGGATGGCGATTCACCACAGCGCTCGTAGGGTCGTTGATGATTCTGCTCATTGCACTCATTGCCCATCGCTTATTCCGAAGTGCAGTGCTGACAGCGCTTGCAAGTGGGCTTATGGCTATCGATGGGTTGGCACTGGTGCATTCACGAACTGCACTTCTTGATAACTTCTTAGCTTTCTTTATTCTTATTTCTTCTTATCTATTCCTTACAAAGCGATATTGGTGGACAGGTTTAGTTCTGGGGCTTGCTCTCGCAACAAAGTGGAGCGCGCTCTATTTCATTATCGCCTTTGGCTTGATTGGTCTGTATCGAGCATTTACTCATCACTCAGGCCGAGACTTAATCAAACCAACTCTGCAACGAATTGGTCAGTTTGGCTTTGCCCCATTACTTGTTTACATCGCATCATGGATCGGTTGGTTCACAAGTAATCGCGGTTGGGATCGCAACTTCTCAACAAATATCTTTTCTTCATTTATCTACTACCACCAGCAGATGTTAGATTTTCATACCGGTCTTACTGAGAAACATACCTACCAAGCGAATCCCTGGAGTTGGCTCGTCATGGGTCGACCAACATCTTTCTTCTACGAAACCCCCAAGGGTTGCGGCTCAGATAGTTGCTCACAAGAAATTCTCGCTCTCGGCACGCCTTTCTTATGGTGGCTCGGAACAATTGCAATAGTTGTTGTCTTTGGTTTATGGGCACGCAGTATTGCGAAGCGGAGATTGGATCCAGCTCTCACAGTAATCGTCACTGGAATCACCGCAGGATACTTACCGTGGTTCTTCTTTCAACAGCGAACAGTTTTCTCCTTCTACGCAATCGTCTTTGAACCATTTCTGATTCTTGCGCTCGTTTATTGCGCACGTTCCATACTTACCAATTACGGCAGAGTCGGCGAGATAGCAGTTGTGGCTACCTTTATTGTGATCTTCTTTAACTTCTTATATTTCTTGCCGCTCTATCTAGGCGATGTCATTACCTACGATGCATGGCACGCCCGCATGTGGTTTGCGAGCTGGATTTAAGCCTTATTCGTTTGCAGCGCGCATCTCGCGAAGGCGTTGAACCGCTTCATCTGCGAGTTGTTGATCAAAGACTTCATCACGTGATGGAGCAGCTGCTGCAAGTGCTTCACGCTCAAGACGCTGTTGTTCGTCACTCCACTTACCTGGTTCAGTCAGATCGATAATGCGCTTTGCCTGAACAGCCTTAGGTGCATTGACATATGTTGGGACGGGAATCTCATTTGGCTGCCACTCAGCGCGAGATTGCGCAGTGCCCTTCGGCAAAAGTGTGACGCCGGTAAGTTCGCGCTCTGCAAGTGGAACCCAATGGTCTTGATTGACTTTGATTTCGCTGTGAGATTTTGTGGAGAGCACATCTGCAAGATTGGTATGTGAAACGCCTTCTGTGGTGCGGTGCAATTGATCGACGCGACGACGTTGGATGCGTTCGCTGTTCTCTTGTCGACGAACATGCGCGATGTAAATGATGAGTCCAGTTACTGGAATTGCGATTGCCACATAAGTAAAGGTCTGCATGAGTGCACCTGCCGTTGTGAGAATAAGTGTTGTAGTAATCAGTGTAAAAATAATTCTGCGGCGCATGAGTTGTTGTGCGACTCGCCCTGCGCGATCAACATCTGTGTAGATAACCCCAGAGCCAAGCTGTGCTCCAGGAGTTGCACTTGCAACTACTCGAAGTGCGCTTTTATATCTTTCAACGCTCTTGCCTGAGAATTCATTCTTGTTATGTACCCAGCGAGGCAGAAAATAGGCAACCCACATGCCGATAATCGCTAGATAGATAATTCCCGAAGCCATGATGGGTAAAGATTAGAGGCGGGCCAGCGTAACTTCGTGGATTTCAAGGGGGGTTTACTGGATTAATTCGTTGTTCTTAACGAAACAGATATGGTCTCGCCAAGCCCCATCAATATGAAGAAATGCCTTTCTCTGGCCTTCTTCAACATATCCAGCTTTCTCAGCAACTCTGCATGATGCAGCATTTTCAGGGCGCACATTGATTTCGATGCGATGGAGCCCCAATTGAGCAAAGCCAAAGGCTGTAACTAGTTTTACCGCTTGCGTTGTAAATCCACGGTTAGCGAAATTGCGATCAATCCAATAGCCAATATGTGCTCCGCGCAGTGCCCCATACATAACTCCGCCCATTGTTATCTGGCCGACGAGGTTTTTTCCCTGCCAGATAAAGAAAGAGTATGAACGTCCTGCGCGAGCTTCATGATTGAGCATCCTGACCATCTCGTAGAACGATGGCCGCTTACTCTGATTTTCATATGCGGGAGAGTCGAGCGGGATCTGAGGAAAGGTCGCTTCCCAGGGACTTAACCACTCTTTATTCTCTGCGCGGACGCGATTCCAATGGGAGCGATCTCTCAAACGCGGTGGGCGAAGAGTTATCTCATCTCCTGTCAGAGTTGTTGGCCACATGAGATCTCGCTTCTACTAAAGATAGCGTCGTTCAAGTATGACAACAGTGACTTCAGCACCTGCAGATAGATTTGTCTCGCCTTCAGGTACGGCGATAAAGCAGTTGGCATCTGAGAGTGTGGCTTGCTCATCTTGCGAAGCAAGTGGCGCCACTGACTTTCCATCTTCGCTCAAGATTGCGCGGACATAGGAGCGATATCCCCCTGATGAGGTCAGTGCCTTTTCAAGTTTCGCCTTAACTGATGGTCGGTGAATATTTGCAGTACCTAACATCGTGCGAATCATGGGGCGGACAAGAAGTTCAAATGAGATGTAGGCCGCAATGGGATCTCCAGGAAGTGTGACCACTGGAGTCTTATCAGGACCAATAGTTCCGAAGTTATGGCGTCCGCTAGATTCGATGGAGATTTCTACTGTCTTGATCTCACCGATCTTTTCAAGGGTGCGGGTGATTAAATCAAAAGAGTCATCATGGCGTTCGCCGCTAATGATGATGAGGTCTGCGCGTACTAGTTGATCTTCGATAACGCTCTGCAGTTGTGATTCGTCATCAGGGATTGAGTGAACGCGGTATGCAACAGCGCCAACTTCGCGCACTGCAGTGGTGAGCAACCAAGAATTTGTTTCATATTCTTCGTCGGCCTTGAGTGGAACACCAGGTTCGACTAAATCTGGACCGGCGGAAATCACAACAACGCGAGGGTGTGGTCGCGTAGGTAGGTGATCGAGTCCGATTGAGGCGGCAAGACCAATTTGAGTCGAACGAATGCGGCTGCCAGCTTTCATGACAAGTCGTTCGCCGGCAAAGATATCTTCAGCAAGGGTTGCATCATGTGCATCGAGAAGTGGCATATCAAATGGTTCAAGCGGGCGGCATAGATCGAGAAGAGAGGTAAGTACTTCGTCGACTCGCACACGTTCTGACATAATCACTAACCTTACTTGCACATCACTTACTACTAGGGGATTTCCATGGGTATCGGCGAGGAAAAGTCAGCACTTCGTACCCGCTATCGCCACGAACGTAATGAGCGTTACATAGAACACAGCTTTGAATATCTAGCTACTTCCCCTGAATTTTCACAGGCGAAAATAATTGCAAGTTACATGTCTTATGGCGATGAACCTGATACTCAACAACTCAATCAAGCACTTATTGCTGCTGGAAAAACACTTCTCTTGCCTCGCATCAACGGCGAAGGAATTGATTGGGTGCAATGGAATGGTGATGCAGATAATTTGCAGAAGGTAAAGAAGATTCTTGAACCTTCTGGTTCCGTCTTCACAAACCTTGAAAAGATAGAGATTGTCGTTGTTCCTGCACTTCGCATTGATCGCAGCGGTTATCGACTAGGACAAGGTGGGGGTTATTACGACCGAGCTCTGCCACAACTTTCTGCTTGGTCTATCGGTTTGATTCATCCTGATGAGATATCAAGTGAAGATCTGCCTCGAGAACCGTGGGATCACCCGCTGCATGCAGCAGCTACTCCAGATTTGGTGCTGCGATTTAAAAAGATAAATTAAGGAAGATTGCGCGCAATAACGATGCGCTGAATCTGATTTGTACCTTCGTAGATCTGAGTGAGCTTCGCATCGCGCATCATGCGCTCGACAGGATAATCAGAGACGTAGCCATATCCCCCAAGAATCTGCACTGCATCTGTGGTGACCTTCATGGCAACATCGGTGGCGTAAGTCTTACTTGCTGCTGAGAAGAACTTCAAATCTTTATCGCCACGTTCGCTCTTTGCTGCTGCTGCGTAGGTAATCTGACGAGCGGTTTCCACCGCGATCGCCATGTCGGCCAACATAAATTGAACGCCTTGGAAATCAAAGATCTCTTTACCAAACTGTTTACGTTCATGTGAATACTTCTTTGCTGTATCGAGGGCACCCTGGGCAATACCAAGTGCCTGTGCAGCAATGGTGATGCGTGTGTGATCGAGGGTATCCATGGCAAGTGAGAAACCTTTACCAATTTCGCTAATGCGACGATCATCGCCGATAGTCACGTTGTCGAAGTAGACCTCGCGAGTCGGTGAACCACGAAAACCCATCTTCTTCTCTGGTGCACCAAATGAAAGACCGGGATCTGATTTCTCGACGATAAATGCTGTAATTCCCTTAGAGCCAAGCGATGGATCGGTCTGTGCGATGACTGTGTAGAACTCTGACTCACCTGCATTAGAGATCCACTTCTTGCTTCCATTGATGACCCAGCCTTCGCCTTTGCGTTCAGCTTTTGTCTTGAGCGATGCTGCATCAGACCCTGCCTCAGATTCTGAGAGACAGTATGAAAAACCCTTGCCTTGTGCGAGCGGGCGAAGCCAACGCTCTTTCTGCTCTTTACTGCCACCGAGAATAAGTGGAAGTGAACCCAACTTATTTACTGCTGGGATAAGTGATGAGGATGCACATACGCGAGCAACTTCTTCAATAATGATGCAGGTTGCAAGTGCATCGGCGCCGTCGCCACCAAATTCAGTGGGTACATGTGCTGCGAAGAGTCCTGCCTTGGTAAGTGCATCATTAGCTTCTTGCGGATAGCGATGATCTTCATCGACGGCATGTGCATGCGGTGCAATCTCTTTTTCAGAGAGAGCACGTACAGAATCGCGGAGATCGTTATATTCAGATGGCAGAGTGAAGATATTTTCTAGACTCATAACTGACCTTCTCTCTGATCGCGACGTTGCAATTGGCTCAGATAATTATTGTATTGCGCAAGCTCATCGGGTTCACCCATGGCTGCCAAACGTGCTTCATTACGGTCAATCCGCTTCGCTTCGCGTGAATCATCACGCATCCATTGAATAAATGTCGCGATAAGAGCGAAGATGATTGGGATCTCACCCATTCCCCATGCAATGGCTCCTGCCGCATGTTGGTCGGCAAGCAAATCTCCGAGCCATGGAGTTTTCAGAGATCCGTAATAACCCTGATCAATCAAAGTTGTTGTTGCCAAGAGAGAAATTGCAAAGAAGGCATGGATGCTCATCGCAGCAAAGAGCATCACGATGCGAACAATGTGTGGAATTTTGCGGGGGTTGGGATCGATTCCAATAATGACGTGGAAGAAGAGAAAACCTGTGAGGAGGAAGTGGATATTCATAAAGAGGTGGCCGGCATGTGATTGCATCAAATCACCAAATAGATTGGTGAAGTAAAGAACAAAGAGTGAACCGTCAAAGAGCGCAAGGGCAGTAAGCGGATTGGTCAGCAATATCGAGTATCGAGAGTGCAAAAAGGCGATCAACATTCCTCGAACACCGCGTTCATCAGGCGTTCTTCCCTTCGGAAGTGCACGAAGTGCAAGAGTGATGGGCGCTCCTAGAACCAAACCTATCGGCGCGAGCATTCCGATAATCATGTGAGCAATCATGTGATACTCAAAGGAGAACTTGGCATAAACCCCAAGCCCACCGCTCGTTGCAAAATCAAGAACTGCAACCCCAGATGCAAAGGCAACTGTGCGGCCAACTGGCCATGAATCTCCGCGCTTCTTCAAGAT
>WLKV01000038.1 GCA_009701085.1 Actinomycetota bacterium
AAGGCAACTAAGCCAATTGTGGTTCGCCTTGATGGAAATAACGTCCTCGAAGGACGCGCAATTCTTAACGCTGCAAACCACCCATTGGTTGAGCAAGCTGAAACTATGGATGGAGCAGCATCACGCGCTGCAGAATTGGCGGCGAAGTAATGTCTATCTTTATCAACGCTTCAAGCAAGGTCATCGTTCAGGGCATGACAGGTTCTGAAGGAACCAAGCACACCCGTCGTATGTTGGCATCAGGCACCAAGGTTGTCGGTGGAGTAACACCGGGCAAAGGTGGTCAGGTCGTCGATATCGATGGAACTTCACTTCCAGTCTTCAACACAGTCGCTGAAGCGATGGCTGCAACAGCTGCCAACGTCTCTGTCGTCTTCGTTCCTCCCAAGTTTGCCAAAGCTGCTGTGATCGATGCTATCGATGCAAAGATGCCGCTCGTCGTTGTGATCACTGAAGGAATTCCTGTGCATGACTCTGCATACTTCTATGCATACTCATTACAAAAGGGAACAACACAGATTGTCGGACCTAACTGCCCTGGACTTATTAGCCCAGAGCAGTCAAATGTCGGCATCATTCCTGCAGATATCACCAAGCGCGGACCAATCGGACTTGTGTCAAAATCAGGAACACTTACCTATCAAATGATGTACGAACTCCGTGATATCGGATTCTCAACAGCAGTAGGTATCGGTGGAGACCCAGTTATCGGAACAACTCACATCGACTGCCTCCGTGCATTCCAAGATGATCCTGAGACAACAGCAATTGTCATGATTGGTGAAATCGGCGGAGATGCTGAAGAACGTGCAGCTGCATTTATCGCCGAATATGTCACAAAGCCAGTTGTTGGTTACGTTGCAGGATTTACAGCTCCTGAAGGCAAGACGATGGGCCACGCAGGCGCCATTGTCTCTGGCTCATCAGGCACAGCGCAGGCTAAGAAAGATGCACTTGAAGCAGCTGGCGTAAAGGTCGGACAGACACCAAGCGAAACTGCGCAGTTGATGCGCGACATCCTAGGTCGTTAATTCTCCGATGCAACGTGTCCTCTCGGTCTCGTTGTCTCATGTAATACGTAGCGCCGCTTTTCTTCTCCTTCCATTTTCATTTATCGCACTCATTGCATGGGCGACCGCTGGAAGTGCGAGCGGTAGCACCACTGATCCAATCCGTGGCGCTGTCTGGATCTGGTTAGGCGCACACCACATTCCATTTCAGTTGGCGCTGCCACCTACCGGAATTGCTGGGTATCTCACCTATCTACCTATCGGGGGAGTAGTTCTTCCATTTATTGCAATCCGATCAGCATTTAATCGTGCTATCGATCGCTTGCAAGGAGATTTCCACGATATCAATGGTGTTCGCATTATCTTCTCAACGCTCTATGCACTTCTCGTCACTGCCCTCTCATTCTTAAGTAAATCAACGGCAGTTTCTCCTCAGTGGTATCTGGCTCCTGTCATCGCCTTTCTTATCGCCCTGATTGCAACGCTTACTGCGGGCGTCAGAGTTGCGCTCTCGCGTCCAGTGCGAATCGCTGCACGTATATGGGCTCTCATTCTTGGCGGATCTCTCGTTGCAGTAACCATCTTGATCTTCATTAACTTTTCTCAAGTTAAGGACATCACGACAACGCTTCAGCCAGGTTTCTTCGGCGGATTCTTACTTCTCTTCCTCAACGTTCTCTATCTGCCTAATGCAGCGGTGGGTCTAGCTTCCTACTTCTCTGGAACTGGTTTAGCTGTCGGTGCAGGAACGCTTGTTTCACCGCTCTGGTATCACTTAGGACAAATTCCTGCGCTTCCACTTCTCGGAATTCTTCCAACCGGTAAGCAACCACTTGCACTGCTCGCAATCCTCGCCTTCATTGGCCTTGGCGTTCTGCTTGCTCGTTGGTCACTCGTCTATGGAATTCAAGCCCTCATTCAGAGCTATGTATTTACAGTGGTGGGCGCTCTTATCGTGGGTTATTTAGCGAGTGGCTCTCTCATCACAGCTGAGATGGGGGCAATGGGCGTCTCCATCTGGAAGTTCGCACTCTCTATCGCAGTTGAAATTGGAATCGGTGCTGCAGCAACAACTTTCATTATGAATCGCAATAATCGATGAAGCGAATCGTCATCCTTGCATCGGGAAGCGGAACATTGGCACAAGCGATCTTTGATGCACATCTTGATGCAGATATCGTCGCGGTAATTTCGGATAAGAAAGATGCTGCAGTTCTTGATCGCGCACATCAGGCACGTATTGAAACCTTCACCATTCCTATGTTGCCCGATCGCGCTGAGTGGGATCGCGAATTAGAAACTCTCATCGCCGCTCTCAAGCCAGATCTCGTCGTCAGTGCTGGATTTATGCGAATCCTTTCTGAGCGAATCACCAATAAATTTAGGATCATCAATAGCCACCCAGCGCTTCTGCCGCTCTTTCCTGGAGCACATGCCGTCCGCGATGCTCTTGCTGCTGGAGCCACTGAAACAGGGACCACGATTCACTGGGTCGATGCCGGCGTTGACACCGGAAAGGTCATTGCACAGGAACGCGTAGAGATTCTTCCGGGCGATACCGAAGAGTCACTTCATGAACGCATTAAGATTGTCGAACGGGGTCTCATAGTTGCGACCATTGCAGAACTCTTACCAACCATGGAGAAGAACAATGGCTAATCGCAAACCTATCCGTCGCGCACTTGTCAGCGTCTACGATAAAGATCGACTTCTCGAACTTGGACAGTGCCTCTCCGATGCAGGGGTAGAAATTCTCTCGACCGGATCTACAGCAAAGACTCTGCAGGATGCCGGCTTTGCGGTTACCGAAGTCAGTAGCTACACAGGTTTCCCAGAAATCATGGGCGGACGAGTGAAGACTCTGCACCCGAAGATTCACTCAGGAATTTTGGCGGATCAAAATAATCCCGATCACCTCAAGGCGATTGCAGACCTTGATATCGCTCCCTTTGATCTCGTAGTCATCAACCTCTATCCATTCTTTAAAACCATCATGTCTGGCGCCTCTTTTGAAGAGTGCATCGAGCAGATCGATATCGGCGGACCTTCCATGCTTCGCGGGGCAGCTAAGAACCATGGCTCAGTTGCAGTCGTCTGCAATGAATCGCAATACGACCATGTCATCGAATCCATCAAAGCTGGCGGATTTACCGATGAAGAACGTAAACGTTTAGCCCTCGAAGTTTTCCGCACTACCGCTGAATACGATCTCACCATCGCAAGTTGGTTGGGTTCAACCATCAGTATGCAGATGGAAGATATGGATTGGCTCGGTCTCATCTGGAAGCGCGAAAACTCTTTGCGCTACGGCGAGAACCCACATCAGCAAGCGGCTATCTATCGCGGAGGACCAGCAGGAATCGTCAATGCGGTTCAGTCGCACGGTAAAGAGATGTCCTTTAATAATTACACCGATGCAGATGCAGCATGGCGTACAGCCCTCGATCATGCTGAACCATGTGTTGCGATTATCAAGCACGCTAATCCATGTGGCGTTGCAGTGGGTGCAGATATCGCAGATGCTTATGCAAAGGCTCATGCATGCGATCCCGTTTCAGCATTTGGAGGCGTTGTAGCAGCAAATCGCACAGTCACAGTTGCAATGGCTGAGCCTCTTTCACACATCTTTACAGAAGTCATCATCGCTCCTGAGTACGAACCAGCAGCGCTTGAAATTCTGATGAAGAAGCCATCAATTCGTATTCTTACCTGCACCACAACTTCAATCTCACCGCTCGAACTTCGCCCTGTATCTGGCGGAGTGCTTGTGCAGCAGACAGATCTCATCAACGCCGAAGGTGATGATCCAAAGAACTGGAAGCAAGTAACAGGCGCACCTGTTTCAGCAGATGTTCTTAAGGATCTGACATTTGCCTGGCGTTCGGTGCGCGCAGTAAAGAGCAACGCAATATTGCTCGCTAAAGATGGCGCCGCAGTAGGAATTGGAATGGGTCAGGTCAATCGTGTTGATTCAGCGAAGCTGGCAGTTGATCGCGCAGGCGATCGCGTTGCAGGAAGCGTTGCAGCATCTGATGCATTCTTCCCATTTGCCGATGGCCTTGAAATCCTCACATCAGCGGGCGTAACAGCGATTGTTCAGCCTGGTGGAAGCGTCAGAGATGAAGAAGTCATTGCAGCAGCTACCAAGGCAGGCGTGGCGATGTTCTTTACCGGCACTCGACATTTCTCACACGCTTAGCGCAGAGAATAGGATTGCCACATGAGCGCACAGATACTTGATGGAAAAGCACTAGCTGCTTCAATTAAGAAGGATCTCGCCGCTCGCACTGTGGCGCTCAAAGCTAAAGGAATTACACCAGGGCTTGGCACCGTACTTGTTGGTGATGATCCTGGTTCACATTCTTATGTGGGTGGCAAGCATCGCGACTGCCAAGAAGTTGGGATCAACTCAATCCGCGTCGATCTTCCAGCAACAGCTACACAGGCCGATGTCCTTGCTGCAATTAAAGATCTCAATGCAGCGAAAGAGTGCACTGGATACATTGTTCAACTTCCTCTTCCTAAAGGCATCGATACTCAGGTAATTCTTGAAGCGATTGATCCTGATAAAGATGCCGATGGATTGCATCCAATGAATTTAGGTCGCCTCGTTGCAGGGTACGACGCACCCCTTCCTTGCACTCCGCGCGGAATCGTTGAGCTCATTAACCACTACAAGATTCCACTCGCTGGCGCCGAAGTAGTAGTTATTGGCCGCGGACTTACTGTTGGTCGCCCACTCGGATTGCTGATGACCCGCAAGCAAGAGAATGCGACTGTGACGCTGACTCACACCGGAACAAAAGATTTAGTTGCACACACCAAGCGCGCAGATATCGTCGTTGCCGCAATTGGTCAGGCACATTTCCTAAAGGCCGAGATGATTAAACCAGGTGCAGCAGTTCTCGATGTTGGAATTTCGCGCACAGAGGCAGGGCTGCTCGGCGATGTTGATCCTGGCGTTATGAACGTTGCATCTTTTGTTGCACCAATGCCAGGTGGCGTTGGACCAATGACCCGCGCAATGCTCTTGATGAATGTGGTCGATGCATGCGAGAGATAACTACTCTTCAACTTCGCGCTGCATACATCGCAATTTCACTCGGCGTTCTTCTCGGCATTGCAGGATTTGTCCGCACAGGCGCCCTCCTGATTTCAGCGGGCACCGGTGTGATTTCGCTTTCGCAGTGGAATAAGCGCAGAATTGAGCGCTACCTCCCGCTCGCAATCGCGATTGTGCTCTTTGGTCTGGCTATCGCCCTTCCGAAGGGGTTGTAGAGTTCTCTCGACGTCAAGATATATATAAAGGATACGTACATGGCAAAGAAAGTCACCGTTGTAGGTGCAGGTTTCTATGGTTCAACAACAGCTCTTCGTCTTGCTGAATACAACATCTTTGATGAAGTTGTTCTCACAGATATCGTCGAAGGAAAGCCTGAAGGCTTAGCTCTTGATATGAATCAATCACGTTCCATCGAAGGATTCGAAACCAAGATCACCGGCGCGACAACAACTGCCGAAGGCGCTGGATACGAGAAGACAGCTAACTCTGATGTCGTCGTTATTACAGCAGGCCTTCCACGTAAGCCAGGTATGAGCCGTATGGATTTGATCGGCGTCAACGCTGGCATCGTCCGCGGCGTTGCAGAAAATATTGCTAAGCATTCTCCTAACGCAGTCATCATCGTGGTCTCCAACCCACTCGATGAGATGACAGCGCTTGCGCAGATTGCCACTAACTTTCCAAAGAATCGCGTGATGGGTCAGGCAGGAATGCTCGACACTGCACGCTTTACCAACTTCGTCGCAGAAAAGCTTGGCGTTGAGGTCGGAACAGTAAAGACACTGACACTGGGGTCACATGGTGACACCATGGTTCCAGTCCCAAGTCGCTGCACAGTCGGTGGCGTTCCACTCTCAGATAAATTGTCACAAGTTGAAATCGACGAACTAGTTGATCGCACACGTAATGGTGGCGCAGAAGTCGTCGCACTCCTTAAGACAGGTTCTGCGTATTACGCACCATCAGCTGCTGCAGCTCGTATGGCAAAGGCAGTTATCGAAGATTCAGGCGCGGTCATGCCAGTGTGTGCATGGGTCGATGGCGAGTACGGAATCTCAGGTGTCTACCTCGGCGTCGAAGCTGAAATCGGCAAGTCAGGTATCCGTAAGGTTGTAGAAACAAAGTTAACTGATGCAGAAGTTGCTTCCCTGAAAGAAGCTGCTGAAGCTGTCCGTACCAAGCAAGCAGATGTAAAGGATATGTAGCCATGGCAAAGATCAAAGTAGAAGGAACAGTTGTAGAGCTCGACGGCGATGAAATGACCCGCATTATGTGGCAGTTCATCAAAGATAAGTTG
>WLKV01000039.1 GCA_009701085.1 Actinomycetota bacterium
GTCGTAAAAAGAGCATCTCCGCCTATCGCCAGGGCGGTCGCATCGTCATCTCTATCCCTGCCCGACTGAGCAAAGCCGATGAGCGAGCCATCGTTCCCGAGATGATCGCCAAGATCCGCAGCCAGGAAGAGGCTAAGACCCCAGGGGAAGGCGACCTCATCGCCCGAATCGATGAGCTGCTCACCGAATTGGCACCTGAAATCACTGAACGCCCCGTCTCAGTGACATGGAGAGCGATGCGCGAGCGCTGGGGCTCATGTACGAGCGTCGACCGCTCTATCCGCATCTCTGACCGCCTCAAGATGGCGCCTGCCTATGCCCTCGATTACGTCCTCTTCCATGAGGCTATCCACCTTCAATACTTCGACCATGGCGCCGAATTCACCGAGGTCCTAGCCCGATTTGAGGATTCAGAGCTGGCCAGCGCCTATCTCGATGGATATGAGGCAGCCGAGCGAGCCCTCTTGGCCCCCGTTGAACTCGAGAAGATCTAGCCCAAACCCTGTCCAAATCTCCACGCACAATCCCCGCGTGGAATCGGCGTTTTGAGCGTGAGCGGGAGTATCGTTCCAGCCAGTACACATGAGCGCCAAGCACATGGGTCGAACGGAGGCAAAAATGACAGAGGTAGAGACATACAAGGGTGACGCTTACTGCGTTAAGTGCAAAGAGAAGCGTGATTTCGAGGGAACTGTAAAGATCTCAGACTCTGGTCGTCGCATGGCACAGGGCATCTGCCCAGTGTGTGGCACCAAGGTAAATCGCATTCTCGGCAAGAAGCCAGAATAAGTTTTACGTCACTATACGTAGTGATAACCCTCGCCCTTATGGGCGGGGGTTATTTCTTTTTCCACAGAAAGTAGGCGCGCTCGCAATGCGCCACGTCTACCTGCCCAGAATGCGCAGCTATGAGAACGTTAAAGCGCGGTACATCACTCTTCTCCACCACTACTCCCGGCGAATATTTCCTCGGTACATCCACGCGAGCAATTCGCATCTACACCACTGAGCAGAAGCTCATCGCTGAACAACTCGCACAAGGCCTAAGCGAGGATGCAGTTGCCCAGCTCACAGGAGTTTCGCCGATTGCGATCCACAATCTCATTACAGAACTTGCCCATCAATCTCTCTTAGATACGTCGCAGGGAAGCATCACGCTCAGCAATCGCTTCATCTCAAAGCTTGAAGGTCGTGCAGATAAAAATAGTAAGCCCGAGCGCGATGCTGCCTTTATCCAACTTCAAGCGCGTATCGCACCCGAGCTCAACTACTGCACATGGTCACGCGGTGCTACCGATGGTGGAGTTGCGATCCTCAGCGAACGACAGAACTACCTCATTGAAATCTCCGGAGGCAATCGCGTCGCCACACTTCTCTATTCGCTCTTACTCACAAGTGGCTTCACGCAAGTGCGCTTCACTGCAACAGCGCGAGGTCGACATTCATCGATAGGAGACCTCGATATCGGCGTCGATGGAATCAACTCATCGCACTTTGGATTCTCTTTTACCAATAACCGCGAGGAACTCCGTCGTGATTACACCCTCTTTCCGCTTGATAAGAGCGCCAACTATCTTGATGAAGCATCAACTCCAGATCTGGCAATTCATTGTGGTGATATCGATCCTGAAAAGTTGGCGCTATGGATGAGCTACAGCCAGCCATTTCTGCATATTCCTCATCCTCACGGAGGTCGCGCAGAGATAGGGCCTTTGGTGATTCCTGGAAAGACTCCCTGCCTTCGATGTGCAGAGCTTTCAGAGCGCGATCAAAGTGGCGTTATTTCTCATCGTTCACTTCGTAGCGATGAAATATATGAATATCCGCAGATTGCCGCTCACGCCGTTGCTTCACTCGCTGCTGCGCAAGTTGTTGCCTATTGTGATGCGCTCACAACAGTTCAGAGTAAATCACTTGCGAAAGAAGAGACGCGGCTCGAAGTAACTCATCAAGATCTCTTCGGAAAGATCACACTCATTGACTATCAATTACTAGCGCAACCACAGGTGGTGGCGATTGCTCGCCATCCACTCTGCGGATGTGCTTTCTAATTTCTTCTTTAGATATCTTCTTGGATCATGCGAGCAGCAGCAATGACCTGACGTGGTGGTCGACCTGCGCGACGCTTACGTTCGATGATCACGCCATCTTCAATCAATTGGCCGCCCCAGACGCCACATGGCTCTTGGCGAGATAGTGCGCCATCGAGACACTTGTTCCGTGATGGGCATGTGCCGCAGAGCGCCTTCGCCTCCGCAATTCCCTGGTCTGTCTCGGAGTAGAAGAGCTCAGGGTCTGCAGAATGGCATGGCAAGGTAAAAGCCTTGGCGTTGTCATATGTGAAGGTCACATCGTTCAAGCCAATCTTTTCGCCGCTATCTGCCCAGCCTGGTACCTGTAGTTCGCTGAAGAGAACTGTCATAGCTCTCACCTCTTCTCTCTATTTCTAGACCTTTCGATCTATCTCGTTTCTCTCTGATCTGATCTTTTTCTCTTTATTAACGTGCGTTGGTGGAAATAAAAAAGGACCTACAAATCCTTTGTGGATTTGAGGCCCTTGTGGGTTCTATTCGAATTACTCGACTAGAGCTCCTGTGGCCTCAACCACTGCATAAAAGTTGGCGTAAAACGCTGACTTTGTTGCTGTGGGCCAAGCTGCGCGCTTATGAGTGCGCTTAGCTGTGGCTGTTGAGGTTGTATGAGCAGCAGAAGGAACAGACGCACGAGCGCCTGCTGTTGTTGAAGCGAATACTGAATTCATTTCAACTCCTTCTTCTAGTAGATGGAGTAAGGGTACGGGAGGCCTAATAGTTCTGGCAACCCAATTAAATCCCTCTAAGAACCGGCGAGTAACCCAGATTCACGCAGGAATGGGCTGGGGCTCTTGCGATACGAGATATGTAAATCGGCCTTAGCGCGCGTAATTCCCACATAGAAGAGGCGTCGCTCCTCATCAATCGATGCATCCGATACAGGTAGTTGCCCCTCGGATGCGCCGATCAGAAAGACTCGCTCCCACTCAAGACCCTTGGCTGCATGCAGAGTTGCCAGGGTTACGACAGGCATCGTCGGTGGATTGTTCTGCTGCACGCGATCTTCAACTTCGCGTAGGTATCCGCGCAACGTCTTGGGTGTGAAGTTATCGTCGCTATCGAGCTCGCGCGCTAAATGTAGAAGCGCTGCAATGCCATCGATTGCTTCGCCCGTTAAATATGGCTGAGCTAACGTGCGAAGTTCATCGATCCATCCTTGGCCTTCGGTAGGAATAACCGATGCTTTACGCACTTCGCTTAAGAAGTCGCGCACTTCTTTGCGATCGAAGAATCTTTCGGTGCTACGGACTTGATATGGCAAATTTACTTTGAGCATCGCGCGTTCAACGCTCTTCAACTGTGAATTGGTACGAGCCAAGATTGCGACTTCGTGTGGTGGAGTTCCAGAGTTCAGGAGATCTGTAATTTCTGAGAGCACACCATTTACTTCGGCAGCCTCATCAGAGTAGCCAACGACGCTGGGCGCACTGCCATGGTCGTTTTGGGCGACGAGCTCTTGTCCCATTGATCCATGGCGCAAAAGCGCATTGGCTGCAAAGGTAATTTCAGGAGTAGAGCGATAACCCGTGCTGAGTCGAATCACTTCAGCATCAGGAAAACGTTGTGTAAATGTATTGAGGAAGACAGGAGTGGCGCCAGCGAATGAATAAATAGTTTGAGCAGGATCGCCCACGACGCAGATATCGTTTCGCTTACCAAGCCACGCATTAATTAAGCGTTGTTGAACTGGCGAAACATCCTGATACTCATCGATAGTGAAGTATCTGTATTGGTCTTGTACTCGTTCACGAACTTCGCGTTCTTCCTCAAGCATTGCGGCACAGAGAAGGAGAACGTCTTCAAAGTCGATAGCTAGCTCTTGCTTCTTGACTGATTCATAAGCGGTATAGATCTGCACCATCTGCTCAGGCAAGACACGAGGTTTCTGCATGCGCTTAGAGATTTCGTCGACGTAATCACTCGGCGCAACTTGTGAAACTTTTGCCCATTCGATTTCAGATGCAATATCTCGCATGAGTTCGCGATTTGTAGCGCGGATGGAGCCACTTAAACCGGCACGGTTAATTGCTTCAGTAAGAAATCCGGTCTTTGTTGTCATTAAATCTGGTGTACGACCGCCGAATACTGAGGGCCAGAAGTAGAGCAATTGCTTTAGCGCTGCTGAGTGGATGGTGCGCGCTGCAACTGTAGGAACGCCCAAGGAACGAAGTCGAGCACGCATCTCACCTGCAGCTTTTGCAGTAAAGGTAAGTGCCAATACTTTCTGCGGATCCATTGTTCCGATAGCTGCGGCATATGCGATGCGATGTGTAATTGCACGAGTCTTTCCGGTGCCCGCTCCTGCAATAACGCAGACAGGTCCACGTGAGGCAAGTGCTACAGCGCGTTGATCGGGATCAAGCGCTGCGAGGATCTCGTCCTCTATCGCCATGTGATGACTCCATCTAAGTGGCTAGAAATTATCGCCACGTTTCGCCGCCCTGTGCGGTTTCGCCGAGCCAACCTTCAATCATCTTGCGCGCAACAGAGATCGTTGGCGGAAGTAAAAGTGAACCGTCAGCTGCCGCAGCTTTGAGTTCTGCGCGACTAAACCATTTCACTTCAGTGATCTCTTCACCATCTCCCTTGGCAACGCCAGGGTTATCGGTAACTGCCTCAAAGGCAATCATGATGCTGGCAGGAAATGGCCACGGTTGTGAACCGAGATATTTAATTTCGCTGACCGTGATTCCGGATTCTTCAAAGACTTCGCGCGAAACACATTGTTCAAAGGTTTCACCTGGTTCGAGAAATCCGGCAAAAGTTGAGAAGCGACCTTCAGGCCATACAGGTTGATGTCCCAAGAGAATGCGATCGTCGCGATCTTTGATAAGAACGATGACGGCTGAATCTGTACGTGGGTGATGTTGGCTCTGATCTGCATCGCAGAAGCGCGCAGCTCCCCCGAGATCCACACGAGTTGGACCACCACATCGAGGGCAGCGCGGATGTGCACGATGCCAGTTGCTAATGGCCGTCGAATGGAGCGATAGTTCAAATTCCATCGGTGAAAGTTGTGCGCCGACTTCGCGAAGAGTTGTGAAACCAACGCTCTTCACCTCATCAGAGACTTCGTCTACCCACTGGGTATCCCATGCAAAGTAGGGAGAACGGTCAACGAGATCAAGGCCTAAAAAGTAGCGAGCACCTTCTGTGAATTTTCCCGATGCAATCAGTTCGGAAATCTGAGGCGCGTGAGAAAAGGTGAGTTTTTCATCAACCGATGCGATGCGACCTTCAGCGATATGAAGAATCTTTGCTTTCTGCCACAAAGTATCGAGAGTGCCTTGATTGGTACGCAATTCTCCGGCGCGATCAATATGGGAAGGGTGCTGATGAATCGCGCTCATAGACGCAGGTTACTAGTCTGTGGGGGTGCGCCTCACCTCGTGGAATCTCCTGCATGGAATGGCTATCCCCCCACAGCCAGGCATAGATAGAGAGCCACTCAATCGCGCCGTCATCTCCCTTGACTCTGATGTCTTCGCATTTCAGGAAGTCGATCATTTCTTACCGCGTTCACAATCACGCCCCCAGATGAGAGATATCGCCGAAAGCATTGGGGCTCGTGATTGGGCGATGGCCCCCAGCGTTATTGGTACACCAGGTGAATCGTGGCGAAAGTTAAATGCCGATGAACCAGAGATTATTACATCGTCATCACCACATGCAGAGTTAATGCATGAGTCATACGGAATCGGAATAGTCTCTAAAGTTCCAGTAATAAGTTGGCATCGACTTAACCTTGGAAACTCTCCACTCGGACTCCCGCTGATTGTTCCTGGTGATGAAACCGGAAAAGGGCGACCACGATTTATCTATGTAAAAGATGAGCCACGTATTGCACTTGCCGCAGTTCTCGATAATGGATTTACCGTTGTTAATACTCATCTCTCATTTGTTCCAGGATTTAATCTTGCGCAGTTGCGCCGAGTAAAGAAGTGGGCGTTACAGATCGCGGAATCAAGCGGCACTCGCGCCATTGTCTTAGGCGACCTCAACTTGCCGAAGAATCTACCGATCGTGGCATCTTCATGGAAATCACTGGTCACCCAAAATACCTATCCAAGTTGGGGCGGCAAGATTCAATTCGATTACATCCTCTCTCCCGACCTCTCATTCGGTGAATTTTCGGTGAGAAATTTTGAGCCTACCGGGGTGAGTGATCACCTTCCCATTGGGGTAGAAATCTTCGAGTAGCTACTTCAAATAGTGCAATTGCAGTGGAGTGATTAACCTTCAGTCATGACTAAAGAATCAACTCCTTCATACTCAAC
>WLKV01000004.1 GCA_009701085.1 Actinomycetota bacterium
ATACCAAAGCGAGGCGCTATCCAAGAGCATCAGTGTCATAGATCGCCCAACATATATGAGATGACGCCTCTATCCAAGCGCTTGATTCCCTCGCGACAAGCAGGGCGAAGTTCTTCAGCGGCTCCACCGATTTGTGTAAGAAGATCGATGAGTTGCTTGATGCTTCGAACAAAGTCGCCGACTGTCATATCAGTGCCTTTGAGAACGCCGCTGAGTGAATGGCCATTAGCCCATCGAAATGCTGCATAACAGAAACCGAAATCTGGTTCGCGTTGAGTCTTGACATCAAATTCATTCTCTATCGCCTCTAACTCAATCCAAATCTTGGAAACGGCAACGAGTGCGTTTGCAACATTATCGTTCGGCATCTTAGGGGCGTATGGTTCGGAACTTCTTCCTTGATAAATCATCGCTGAAGCTACAGAGAGCAATTCAGGTGGTGTCAACGAATCAAAGACTCCACGTCGAATAGATTCCGTGAGGAGTAAATCCGATTCAGCGAAGATCTTGGCAAGAATCTTGCCTTGCTCAAGAGGCTTCTCCCCCTCGATATAGCCTAGATGTGTAAGAACATCACAGATGCGATCAAATGTCTTTGCAATGACGTGTGTGCGGTTCTCGACTCGAGAACGAAGACCATCGGATTCCCTATTGAGTCGATCAGCCTTTTCAGCGAATCGCGCATGTGTTTCTCTATCGTTACATGAGTGACATGAGTGCTGGCGCAAGGATCGACGCATTCCATCCAGTTCATTTTCAAGCTTGACACGTTGACGTTGGTCGATACTTCGACGACCATCTCGCTTACTAAGTAAGCGTTCTAGCTCTTTAATATCGATACGCATACGCGAATACTCAGAGAAGTCGCCTAAGTGGCATTGGGCCGAATCTGTGAGTTCTGCAGCGGCAGAGTTATTCTTCTTAATCTGACGGACAAGGCCAACCACGGCTCGGTCAGCCTGGAATTGCGCAAAGGAAGATTCAAGACTTCCGTGTGCTCTTTCGCGACCAAAACGAGCAATGAGGTTGATCGACATGTTGTATGTCGGAGTAAACGACGAACGAAGTGGATATGTTCGCGTCGATGCAAGTCCCGCAGCCGTTGCAGAATCTACGGTCGGAGACCATTGAACAACGGCATTGCCTTCAATATCGATTCCCCGACGTCCAGCGCGACCTGTGAGCTGGGTGTACTCCCCCGGGGTGATTGAAACGTGTGCCTCACCATTCCACTTCGTCAGCTTTTCAAGGACAACTGTTCGCGCCGGCATATTAATTCCTAGTGCGAGAGTTTCAGTAGCAAATACAGCCTTTACCAATCCACGTTTGAAGAGATCCTCTACCGCACCTTTAAAGCTCGGTAAGAGACCTGCATGGTGCGCAGCTATTCCGCGCTCGAGAGCAATGAGCCAATCGCGATAGCCAAGAACTTCGAGATCCTCTTCAGCGAGATTCTGCGTATATCGGGCTGCTGTCTGGGCAATTTCGAGGCGTTCTTCGGTGTTGGTGAGTTTGATACCGGCTGCCAGACATTGCTTCACTGCAGCGTCACAACCCGCACGCGAAAAGATAAAGGTAATTGCTGGCAGCAAATTTTCACGTTGAAGTTTCTCGATAATGTCCGGACGTGTGAGGCGACTATCGCCATCTCCGAATCTCTCACGACGATGTCGAGGTGTTCGCACCTGACGGAGCGCTTCGCGCTCGAGCCCCAAAATCTCGGGATTGATTCTTCCTTGCTCACGGAAGAGGTCAACGAGGCGATCACCAATCAATACATGTTGATAGAGCGGAATAGGTCGAATTTCAGAGACGATGACTTCGGTAGAACCGCGCACTTCACCGAGCCAATCACCAAACTCTTCCGCATTGGAGACCGTTGCAGAGAGCGAAATAACTTGAACACTCTCCATGAGGTGGATCAATACCTCTTCCCACACCGCACCACGTGATTTATCGGCGAGATAGTGGACCTCATCCATCACTACAGAGCCAAGATTCTTCAGCGTTGTCGAATTGGCGTAGAGCATGTTTCGCAATACTTCGGTAGTCATGACCAACACATCTGCTTCAGAGTTGATATTGGTATCGCCGGTGAGAAGGCCTACTCGATCCTCACCAAAACGTTCTACAAACTCTTGAAACTTCTGATTCGAGAGGGCCTTAATCGGTGTCGTGTAGAAACATTTCTTTCCCTGAGCAAGTGCGCTGAAAGCGGCAAATTCACCGACAACTGTCTTTCCCGCGCCAGTGGGAGCGGCGACAAGGACGCCCTTGCCATCTTCAACAGCTTGGCAGGCTTTGATCTGGAATTCATCGAAACCAAAATCGAATTGCTCGATAAATTCAATCGTGAGTGGATGCTTTCCGCGTTGCTTTGCTGCGGCGTAGCGCTCGGCAGGTGTTGTCATAGTGACCACGTAAGACCGGCGTCTTTGACGCAATCAGCAGAGACCGGTGCTGGACCTATTCGCTCACCATCGGCATATGCAATCGCATCAGCAATGAGCTTCACCCTCTTCGAACGATAAATCTTCACCTTCGGGTGGGTTATATGGGAACCGGAGTAAACCTTCGGAAAGACTTTTAAGAACTCTACTTTGGAGACCGGTTCAAGAACCATGACATCAAATAGCCCGTCATGCATCTGTGCTTGAGGACAGACATACATTCCCCCACCGTACGAACGTCCGTTACCGATCGCAATCAGCATTGCTTCAGTGGTGAAGGAATGTGTATCCAAAGTGATTTCATATGTCAGAGGTCTAAATTTTGGGAGTTCGAGTGCAATAGCGACGTTATATCTCTGGGGACCTTTGGGCCATGCAAGAGAGTTAGCTCGTTCGTTAACCACAGAATCAAAACCAGTGGAGAGGATTGCTGCAAACCATTCTCCATCGACATTTCCAAGATCTATCGGTCGCGCAGCAACTGTTGTGACACGGTCTAAATAACCATCAATCTCATCGAGCGACCATCCCAATGTTCGAACGATGTCATTACCTGTGCCTGCGGGCATGACTGCGAATGGAATATGACGCGGAACGGTGAGCTGAAGAATGAGATGAGCTAAACCATCTCCCCCAACGCTTACTACCCCTTCGCAATTTCGCGAGTCGAGGAAGACTTCAAGGTGCGATTTAAGTTCCAGTGCAGAATGTGCAGAAAAAACTTGATAATCAAGTTCGTGATCTGAAAAGTATTGAACAACCTTTTCGCCTACAGAGATCCCTCTACCGTGGCCAGACGTTGGGTTGATTGCTATCGCCCACATTAGATGCTTTCTAATAATTCATTAGCTCGTGACCTACGTTCACGACGTCGATCATTGAGTAGAGCTATTCCACCTGCAAGGAGATAGAGAAGAATCAGTGGAACTGCCAGCGCAAGCATGGAGAGAGGATCTGCGCTGGGTGTGAATCCTGCAACGAAGAGACAGATCGCAAAGACCCAAATGCGCCATGGCTTGAGAATTGCTTTGCCAGATAGGAAGCCGATTAAGTTAAAAGTCACAAGGAAGACTGGAA
This sequence comes from Actinomycetota bacterium, assembly GCA_009701085.1. Lineage (GTDB taxonomy): Bacteria > Actinomycetota > Actinomycetes > Nanopelagicales > Nanopelagicaceae > Planktophila > Planktophila grossartii. The sequence continues at coordinate 3,528 of WLKV01000004.1, forward strand.
GCTCGAAGGCGATACCGAAGAGAAGAATCGCTCGCATCACGAAATCGAGGTAATCATCGAACTTCACCAAGTTTGCAAGAGATGTAGGCGTGAATCCAAAGAGGACTCTGACCGCGATGGGAAGAATCGAGTAACCCAGATATGCGCCTACTGCGAAGAATGGAGTAGCTGCAATGAAGAAGAGGATTGAGTTTCGCTTCTCCTTGCGATGGAGCGCAGGTGCAATGAATGCCCACAATTGATAGAGCCAGAGAGGGGCGGTAATGATGATGCCGCTCAGGATTGCAACTTTAATTTGAAGATTTAGTGGGCCAAGTACGCCGTTGATATAGAGAGCTCCGCAACTTGCAGCTCCGCTCTCTTGTGCAGCGCGCAGATCGCACACTGGTTCAGCTAATTTGGTGATGATCTCGTTATAGAAGAACCAACCAACAATGGATCCAAGGCTGATTGCAAGAGCCGATTTAACTACTCGATTACGTAGCTCTCGGAAATGTTCTAAAAGCGGCATACGACCGCCAGAGGTGGCCGCCATAGAAATTACTTCTCGTCAGAGCCTTTATCTGGATCCTTTGACTCGTCCTTCATCTCTTTCATCTCGCTCTTGAAGATGCGCATTGACTTGCCGAGTGAACGGGCTGAGTCTGGAAGACGCTTAGCTCCAAAGAGGACGACTACTACGAGTAGGAGAAGCAGGATGTGGCTAGGTTCGCGTAAAAACATGCCGTAACAGTATCGCAAAGGCGAAGATTCAGCGATATTCCTTGAGGGTTCGGGTGGCGATATCGGCGATGCGGCCACGTATTTCTGCGGACTCTGTGACCTCGATGGCTCCGGCTGCCGAGATAACGGTTCGTGACAACCACTCGGAGTTGTAGCTAGAAACAGAAACTTCAGCGCCATCGCCTGTCAAGAAGCTCCCTAACATCTCGCGAGACCTACGAATATTTCGCGAAATTATGAGCGCCGTCTTTATCAATTCTTGATTCGAAGTAGAGGGAGCAGTTACGGCAGCCTGTGCGTCAAGGAGAACTGCGCTCTGAATTCGGTCGACCCTAAATGTTCTCTGCGCCGATGCGCTGTCGCAGAATGCTGTGACGAAGTCACGTCCATCAGAGACTGAGAGATGTAAGGGAGTGATATCTCGTTCAGTGATTTCATCATCGGTAGGCGAGAAATATGAGATATGAATCTTCTTCTGCTCGACCATCGCCTTCTTGATAACCGCAACAATCTGTCCATCCTGAGCAGGAGTAGCATCGAGAATTCGGGAAGTGCCCTGGCCTAATTTTAGACGAAGAGCCGCAATTTCACCGACAATGTCTAATCGCTCGGCAGATAAATTCTTCTCAATGAGATCGAGGCCGATAAGGATTGAAATAATCTCTTGCTGGGATAGTGATCGAATCAAGTTCAGCGTTTGCGCATTTCGAATCGTCACATATCCTGAATCAAATTGAAGATCGATGAGATCAAATCTGTTATCACCGCACATCCAGAGAGAGTTGAGATCGCTTAAGAGTTCATCTTCAGTGATTCCGAATTGCGAAGCTAAATCCTTTGTAGAGATGCCTTGATGAGACGTGATGAAAGGGACGAGATCGAGCATTCGGGCCGCCTTCTCGAGAGGCGTCGATTTCTTACCCATGACGTTGGACAATCTCTGTAAGGGCATTTATTGCAGATTGACGAATTTTCTCGGGTGCAAGGATTACTGCATCAGCCCCATGCCAGAGTACATCGCTCAAAAGTTCAGATTCTCGAACGAAAGGTATTTCCAGAGTCGTCCAATCATCGCCCTCTGCAATCGACACCGCCTTCAAACGCAAGGAATGTGCCTTATCTCGGCGGACCTTTATCGTTGCAATCTCTCGCTCTTCTGGAACTGAGAGTGCGCTACTCATCAGAAATGTCTCGGGAATCTCATACGCCGATGGCTTACCTTGAACTGCGACCTCAGAATCAAAACGGTCGAGACGGAAGAGCCTCTCTTCTTTACGATCGAGATCTCGTCCCGCCACATACCAGTAACCGGATTTCGTTCCGGCCCCGAAAGGTTCAATCACTCGACTCTCGGACTCGAACTCAGCATTGAGGTATGAGAAGGAAATTACTTGTCGTTGTGCAATGGCATTGATGATGGTGAGAAAGTTGGTATCTGAAATATGTACCGATGGCGCAATGGCAGGAATTGAATCAAAATCCGAATCGATTCCGAGCGACTTAAGCTTTACCAAAGCTGAGAGCGCTGTCGAGTCGAGAATCGCACCTTGCCACGCCTGGGTAGCGAGAGAGATGAGCGAAAGCTCTCTTGGTGAGATGGATGAGATATGCGCCTTGTAGCTCTCTGGTCGAATGCGATAACCAACCTCATCTTCGAAGAGCGGATCGAATGAACCCACTTCAATCGTTATTCCTAGATTGCGGAGGTCATCTTTGTCGCGTTCAAACATACGTTCCATCGCATCTGGTTCACCTTCGTAACCATCGATGGAGGTAAAAATCTGAGACTTGGTCAACCAGCGTTTGGTAGCAAGGAGCGCGATTGTTAAATTGACTAAGCGCTCACTCTTCCGTGACACCGTATGCACCCTTTGCAGGACGTCGGCGTCGAGGAAGAACATCTACACCCGGGGCCATACGTCGACTCTGAATCAAAAATCCAGTGTGTCCGATCATTCTTTGTTGTGGACGCACCGCGAGACCTTCATGATGCCATCCACGAACAATCGTTTCAGAGCTCTCTGGTTCAGTGAAATGGCCATCTTCCTTAAGCGCCTCAGCCGTTGCTGACAATTGTGTCGTGGTTGCGACATAGGCAAGGAATACACCACCTGGGCGCAATACCTTCGCAGCCATCTCCACGCACTCCCATGGAGCGAGCATGTCGAGAATAACGCGATCAAATTCGTGGCTGAACTCTTTCTCTTGCACCGAACCAACTTCAAGTGACCAGTTGGTTGGTTTCTCGCCAAAGTAATCGGTGATATTTGCTGTTGCATTATCAGCAAAATCTTGGCGACGTTCGACTGAGTGAACTGAACCTTCGGAACCAACTGCTCGTAAAAGAGAGAGAGTGAGTGCTCCACTTCCTACTCCAGCTTCAAGAACGCGCGCGCCAGGATAGATATCGGCAACGCCCACGATCATTGCCGCATCTTTAGGATAAACAATCGTTGCGCCGCGCGGCATAGAAAGAACATAATCTGCAAGAAGGGGAATAAATGCTGTGAATTTCAGACCAGCTGTTGTGCTGACAACAGAACCTTCGGGAAGACCGATGAGATCATCGTGAGTGATCCAACCCTTATGGGTATGCCACTCTTTTCCTGGAGTTATTGTGAAGCTATAGAGCTTTCCCTTGGGATCGGTAAGTTGGATTCGATCACCGGCTTGGAAATACCCTTGTTTAGACACAAGCGCATCTTAGGTGAAAGTCACCTCGCTGTCGGCATCGCGCTGTATCGTCCGTGTGATGGAACCGTTACGCCTCTCCCCTAGCCGTATGAACGATTTCACCAACTGTCCACAGTTATACAAATATCGCGCTGTCGACCAATTACCCGAACCACCGAGCATCGATGCCGAACGCGGCAAGTTGATCCACGCTGTCCTTGAAGACCTCTTTGAACTTCCCGCTCCTCAGCGAACTTTTGAGTCCGCGCTCGAAATTCTGCCCACAAAATGGAGCGAACAATTAGAAGGGAAGCCAGAGCTAGCAGCCCTCGTTCTCGACGAGAAAGAGTGGTTTGACCGAGCTCATTCACTCTTGACCAATTACTTCTCATTAGAAAAGCCATCCTCTTTTGAATCCACTTATCGCGAACTTCACTTAGAGCGAGATATCTCCGAAGAAATCTATCTCCATGGTTATGTCGATCGCCTCGATGTTGCACCCACTGGAGAAGTTCGAATCGTTGATTACAAGACCGGCAAGTCTCCAAAACCGGGCTGGGAAGAGAAGGCGCTCTTTCAATTACGCGTCTATGCGCTTCTCTATTGGCAGAATGAAGGTGTCTTACCGAAGCTTCTCCAATTGATTTATCTCGGAGATTCACGTGTAGTTAGGAGCGAACCGACTGAAGCTCAGCTCAAATCTACTGAAAAGATTCTTAAAAATATTGGGGATGAAATTCTGACTGCTCTTGAGACAGGTGATTTTCCAACAAAGAAGTCACGACTCTGTGATTGGTGTTTCTTTAAAGCAATCTGCCCAGCACATAACTAAGAAGTTAGTTGGCGTTGAAGTACTTCGCTTCCGGGTGATGCACGATTATTGCTGACGTCGATTGTTCTGGATGAAGCTGGAACTCCTCCGAAAGCTCAACTCCGATTCGACCTGGTTCAAGCAGCTCACATAGTTGAGTCTGTTGTTCGATATCAGGACATGCCGGATACCCGAATGAGTAACGAGAACCTCGGTATCCCTGATCAAGAATTCCTTGAAGGTCGGGTGAATCATCTCCACGGACAGCCATCTCCTCGCGGATACGTGCATGCCAGTGTTCAGCTAACGCTTCAGTTAATTGAACTGAGAGACCATGTAACTCAAGATAATCACGATAGGCATCTGCGGCAAAGAGCTCATTAGCTGCCTTGCTGACCGTGTTGCCCATCGTGACAACATGGAATGCAACGACATCGGTCTTACCCGAATCTTTCGAGGCGAAGAAATCTGCAAGACATAATCTGCGATCGCGAGATTGACGTGGGAATGAGAAACGGGTGCGCTCTTTTCCTGCATCGGGTCCTTCATGATGAAGAATAATCAGATCATTGCCATCAGAGACACATGGGAAGTAGCCATAGACAACAGCTGCTTCTAGCCACCCGTTGGATTGAACTTCATTGAGCAATTTACGAAGTCGTGGACGACCTTCAGTTTCAGCCATCGCTTCGAATTCTCCGCGTGCACCTTTGAGGCCCCACTGACCCATGAAGAGTGCGCGTTCATCGAGCATGCCAACATAATCTGCGAGAGGAATTCCTTTAACAATTCGTGAACCGAAGAAGGGAGCTTTTGGAATTTCAATGTCTAGCGCAACATCACTTCGCACTGTATCGAGTGGACGATCTTCTGCTTTACGTGCGACAGCCTTCACCTTACGTTCGCGCAGTGCAGGAAGTTCAGCTCCCTCGTCTCCGCGCTTAACCGCCATGATTGCATCCATAAGTCGTAGACCTTCAAAGGCGTCACGGGCGTAACGAACTTCTCCGGGGAAGATCGAGGCAAGATCTTGTTCTACATAAGCACGAGTAAGGGCTGCTCCCCCAAGTACTACCGGCCACTTATCCGATAAACCACGTGAAGTAATCTCTTCAAGATTCTCCTTCATGATTACTGTTGATTTCACAAGGAGTCCAGACATACCAATAGCATCCACTTCATTTTCAAGTGCTGCATCGATAATTTGATTGATTGTCTGCTTAATTCCAATATTAACTACTTGATATCCATTATTAGAAAGGATGATATCTACCAGGTTCTTGCCAATATCGTGTACGTCGCCCTTTACCGTTGCAAGCAACATACGCCCGCGGCCAGCATCGCTCGTCTTCTCCATATGGGGTTCGAGATAAGCAACTGCTGATTTCATTACTTCTGCGCTCTGAAGAACGAATGGGAGTTGCATCTCGCCCTTACCGAAGAGCTCGCCGACGACCTTCATGCCCTCGAGAAGATGGTCGTTAATGATAGAAAGTGGAGCGATACCTTCCGACATAGCGGTATCGAGATCGTCGGTAAGACCCACTTTTTCGCCATCGATGATTCGACGCTCTAAACGTTCGCGCAATGGAAGGGCTGCAAGCTCTGAGGCTCGAATGTTGCGGGAGGCGGCGAGCTCTACTCCTTCAAATAACTGGAGGAACTCTTGGAGGGGATCGTAAGTACATGTGTCACCGTCGTAGATACGACGATCATAGATGAGGTCGAGGGCAACTTCCTTCTGACGAGCTTCGATACGTGCCATAGGCATAATCTTTGAAGGATGAACGATGGCCGAATCGAGACCAGCTTCCACACATTCGTGCAGGAAGACTGAGTTGAGAACGACTCGGGCTGCGGGATTAAGACCGAATGAGACGTTACTGACGCCGAGAGTTGTCTGGACTCCTGGATATTCAGTCTTCAGAGTTTTGATTGCACTAATCGTTTCAATTCCATCGCGACGAGTCTCTTCTTGACCCGTGGCTATTGGGAAAGTGAGCGTATCAATCAAGATATCTCCCACGTTCATTCCCCAATTGCCGGTGAGATCTTCAATGAGTCGACGAGCTACGCGCAATTTCCAATCTGCAGTTCGAGCTTGTCCCTCCTCATCAATCGTGAGAGCAACAACCGATGCGCCATGCTCCTGAACCAAAGGCATGATGCGAGCAAACCGTGAAGTGGGTCCATCACCATCTTCGTAGTTAACGGAGTTGATCACACAGCGTCCACCAAGGGCTTCAAGACCAGCTTTCAGAACAGCAGGCTCGGTCGAGTCGAGAACTATCGGAAGTGTCGAGGCAGTTGCGAAACGCGAAGCGATTTCATACATGTCGCGTGCGCCGTCGCGACCTACATAATCGACAGAGAGATCAAGCATGTGTGCACCATCGCGAATTTGATCACGTGCGATTTCAACACATGTTGCCCAATCTTCAGCAACGAGTGCATCGCGGAAGGCTCGTGAACCATTGGCATTAGTACGTTCACCGATTGCTAGATAGGTCTTATCTTGTCTAAAGGGAACGTATTGATAGAGAGATGATGCACCTGGATCCAATTCAGGAATGCGACTCTTTACAGCATGACGATCAAGGCGAGAAACAACAGCGGCTAAATGTGCTGGCGTAGTTCCGCAGCAACCACCAATCAAAGAAATTCCGTAATCATTGACGAAAGTTTCCAGCGCAGTGGCAAGCTCTTCAGGGCCTAATGGGTACTCAGCTCCCTTAGCTCCAAGGATGGGAAGACCAGCATTAGGCATTACTGAGATGGAACAGGTTGCATTCTTGGAGAGATAGCGGAGATGTTCTGACATCTCGGCAGGACCTGTTGCACAGTTGAGGCCGATGAGATCAATAGTGAGAGGTTCGAGGGCATTGAGAGCTGCACCGATTTCAGAACCGAGCAACATGGTTCCGGTTGTTTCAACCGTTACTTGTGCAATCAGAATGACATCGCGCTCTGACTCATCAATTGCTTGTCGTGCGCCATTGACTGCAGCTTTTGCTTGAAGCAAATCTTGTGTTGTCTCGATGAGAAGTGCATCAGAACCAGAATCTACGAGCCCCTTCGACGCCGTGTAGTAAGCCTCTTTCAGGTGCGCATACGTTGTATGGCCCAAGCTGGGGAGCTTTGTTCCCGGCCCAAGCGAACCTAAAACAAAGCGTGGCTTGTCGGGAGTACTAAATGCATCAGCGGCTTCACGCGCAATCTTTCCACCAGCAAATGCAAGTTCGTAGATTCGATCTTCAATTCCATATTCAGCCAAGTTTGCCCAGTTGGCTCCGAAGGTATTCGTTTCAACGGCATCTACTCCGACGGCAAGGTAGGCATCGTGAACTGAACGAACTAGATCCGGTCGGGTGATGTTGAGAATCTCGTTGCAGCCTTCGTGGTTTTGGAAATCTTCGAGCGAAGGATCTGCTGCCTGCAGCATTGTGCCCATGGCCCCATCGGCAATTACGGTGCGGGATGCAAGGGCTTGACGGAGCAGACCTTCGGCTACTGGATGTGCCTTCTTATCGCTCGTCACGGCGCTGAGGTTACCGTAAGGTGTCCGATGTGGAGATTCATCAAATACCTGCGCTCCGTTCGCCCGTCATGGTTATCGCATTTTCGGGCTGGAACGATGCAGGCGAGGCTGCAACGGGCGCTGCATCCCATCTCTTAGCTTCATGGACTGACTCTTCTACTGATGTTGTTCCCGAATTGATTGCTGATGTCGACCCAGAGGATTTCTATGACTTCCAAGTCAATAGACCGATGGTGGAAGTCGATGATTCAAGTATTCGTAGCCTCACATGGCCCGGTACTCAAGTCTTTGGTTTACGTACACCGAACCTTGACCATGACTTCGTCGTAGTCCGTGGTGTTGAACCATCGATGAAGTGGAAGACTTTTGCTGCAGACATTCTCGATCTGGCAGATGATCTCGAAGTAGATATGGTGATCACTCTTGGATCTATGTTGGCTGATACCCCTCACACTCGCCCCATCACGGTGAGTGGAAGTGGCGCACACCCTGAGATTGCACGTCGCCTCGGAGTGGAAATTAGTAAATATGAAGGCCCCACTGGAATTCTAGGCGTCATTCAAGATGCATGCGTTCGTCGTGGGATAGATGCAGTATCTCTCTGGGCTGGGATTCCTCACTATGCATCAAATTCACCTTCACCTAAGGCGACACTCGCCCTCGTTAATGCTCTCGAAGATTTCCTTGAAATTTCTCTTCCACAAGGAGATCTACCCGAAGAGTCAGCAACATGGGAAGAAGAAGTAACAGAGATGGCCAAGGAAGATTCCGACGTAGCCGAATATGTGAAAGCACTTGAAGAGAGCAAAGATTCCTCCGAGTTACCTGAAGCCACCGGAGAATCAATTGCTCGCGAGTTGGAAAGATTTTTACGCCGACAAACGGAGAATTAAAGGGCGATTCCAAGCAAAGTATCGAGCGCACGTGAAAGCTCTCCCGCAACTCCCCCGGTGGCCCCAGATTCTGTTGATTCCATCCATCTCTTAATTGCCGCAAGTGCCCGTGGCGTATCTAAGTTCTGTGAGAGAGCTGCGATGACTTCTGTAATGACATCGTCAGTCGGAGCAACTTCCATACGTGCAAGGTTGAGTTGAAGTCGATCAATATCAACTGACGCTTGAGCCAGGAGTGAACCAGTCCACATGAGATCGGCGGCGTAAGGGTGGCCCATGAGCGCCCAACGAATTGCTGCTGGATTTACACCAGATGAGATGAGTTTGGAGACAAAGACCAAGTTGCCGAGAGATTTACTCATCTTCTCACCATCAAGGCCGATCATTCCGGCATGAACATAGCTACGCGCAAATTTCTGGCTGTTAATACTGCGACTCTGCGCAGCTGACATCTCATGATGAGGGAAGACGAGATCGCTTCCACCTCCTTGAATATCAATAGCATATTCATCGTTTGCATCTGGACTTAAGTAATGCAAGGCGATTGCGCAACATTCGATATGCCAGCCGGGTCGACCTGCTCCAAATGGACTTGGCCAACCTGGCTCGCCTCCACGTTGCGAGAGCCAAACAAGTGCATCGAGAGGATCTTCCTTCCCTGGCTTCTTGGGATCCCCGCCGCGTTCTGCAAAGATTTCGAGCATCTTCTCTTGCGAATAGTGAGAGCGTTCGCCGAACTCTGAATCTGAATGAACTCTGTAATAGATATCCGAACCCACTTCATATGTGGTTCCAGCATCGCGCAACTTTTGAACAGCATCAACGACAAGCGGCATAGCTTCCACAACCCCGATGTAATCCTTGGGCGGGATGATATGGAGATCTGTCATATCTCCCATAAATAGATCAACTTGCGATTGGGCGAGATCCTTCCAATCGACACCATCACGATGTGCTCGTTCGAGAAGTGGATCATCGATATCAGTGATGTTTTGAACGAAATCCACCCTCGCACCTGTAGCGCGCAAAAATCGGTTGATGAGATCGAAGGTCAAATAGGTTGCAGCATGTCCTAAGTGCGTCGCATCGTATGGCGTGATGCCACAGACATACATTCTGTAGTGGGATTTTTTTGGAAGAGTCTCTACTTTCTGTGCTGCAGTGTTGAAGAGCGCAAGCTCAGGTACCTGAAAACGCGAATGCAGCTGTGGGATGTAGAGATCAGGCCAGGCGCGCATACGTCAAACTCTAACTTAAAACGGAGGCCAAGGAACCGCTGGCCATTCATCGCTCGGCGTTGGGAATTTCTTCTCCACTAACAATCTATTGATGCGGGCTAGGAGCGCGGAATATTCACTCTCTGAAATAAGTTCTAGCAATTGCACTGATGATTCGATCACGGACTTCTCAAGTAGCAAGAGTCGCTCAATCTCTTCATGCGTCAGCGACTTGTCCGCCCACTGCCAAAGAACGGTGCGCAACTTATCTTCCTCATGGAAGGTAACTCCATGGTCGCAGCCATGTACCAAATCAGTTCTTATCGGAAGTAGGTGGCCAATCTTGCGATCAGTATTATTCACAACTGCATCGAAGAGAGCCATCTTCCGAAGCTCTGAATTATCTTGACGGTAGAACTCTGCAAGATCGATTTCTTCATCGATATGAATCCATTGCTGGACCATTCCTATGCCAAATGGACCATCTCGCAACACTGTTGGGGGAACAACTCCGAAATTGCCAAGTTCACTTATCAAGTAGGCAGCGAATTCGCGTTGGGCAAGGTTGCCATCTTGAAAATCCCATAGCGGCCTCTCACCCGCGACTGGTTTATAGATCACGGGAATA
>WLKV01000040.1 GCA_009701085.1 Actinomycetota bacterium
GAAGTTGAACTTGCTGCGCTAAACGCAAAGCCAACCATTCAAATGAAGGGGTTGCTGGCTTAAATGACTCAAGATCAGACAGGTATGTTTGGCGCTGCAGGCACCGGAGATACTTCAGGATACGGCGGACTAGTTCGTACAGCAGCTTCAACTGGTTCAACTGAGCGCCCTTACGGCGGATATTTCGATGATGTTGCCGATGACCTCGAGCGCGCATACCCAGATTTTGCAGATGCGATCACTCGCGTCGTTGTTGATCGCGGGGAACTCACACTTCACATTAAGAAGTCACGACTTCTTGAAGTTGCATTTATTTTGCGCGATAAGTTGAAGTTTGAAATGTGCATGGGTGTATCAGGAGTTCACTATCCAGATCGCACAGGTGCAGAACTTGTTGCACTTTATCCATTGCTTTCAATGACCAAGAACCAACGCGTTCGTCTTGAAGTTGCAACATCAGAACTTGATCCACACATCCCATCACTCGTTGAAGTGTGGGCAGGAAATAACTGGCACGAACGCGAAACTTTCGACATGTTCGGAATCATCTTTGATGGCCACCCAGGACTTACTCGCATCTTGATGCCAGATGATTGGGACGGACATCCACAACGTAAGGATTACCCACTCGGTGGAATTGCAGTCGAATACAAGGGCGCAACAACACCTGCACCTTCAAACCGCAGGAGCTACCGATGACCACATTTGATCCAAAGCTCGATCCATATGCATCATCACGCGAAACTACTGAAGGCACAGTCTTCTCAGTAACAGGCGGCGATTGGGATTCACTCGTCTCTGAAATCGGTGAAGCAAAAGAAGAGCGCATCATCGTCAACATGGGTCCTCAGCACCCATCAACTCACGGTGTACTTCGCCTCGTTCTTGAACTCGAAGGCGAAACCGTTACTGAAGTACGTACAGGTATTGGTTATCTCCACACTGGAATCGAGAAGAACATCGAATTCCGCAACTGGACTCAAGCGGTCACATTTGCAACTCGCATGGATTACTTGGCACCAATCTTTAACGAAACTGCTTACTGCCTCGCTGTAGAAAAGCTTCTCGGAATTACCAACGACATCCCAGAGCGCGCATCGGTAATCCGCGTGATGATGATGGAGCTCAACCGAATTTCTTCACACATGGTTGCACTCGGAACAGGCGCTCTCGAACTCGGTGCCATGGGACCAATGTTCTTTGCTTTCCGCGATCGTGAAATCGTTCTCGATACCTTTGAAGAAATCACTGGCCTCCGTATGAATATGGCCTATGTCCGCCCGGGCGGAGTTTCACAGGATCTTCCTGCAGGCATGACAACAAAGATTCGCGACGTTGTGAAATCACTTCGTAAGAACTTTGAAGATAATGCAAAGCTTCTTATCGGTAACACAATTTGGATGAAGCGCACTGAAGGAATTGGTTACCTCGATCTTGCTGGATGCACCACTCTCGGAATTACAGGTCCCGTACTTCGCTCTGCCGGACTTCCTTGGGATCTTCGCAAGATGCAGCCTTACTGCGGCTACGAAAATTATGAATTCGAAGTAATCACAGCTGATACTGCTGATGTCTACGGTCGCTTCTTGGTTCGTATGGCTGAACTCGAGCAATCACTTCGCATCATCGAACAAGCAGCAGATAAGCTCGACAAACTTGAGGGACAGCCAGTGATGGTTGCCGATAAGAAGATTGCATGGCCAGCACAGCTTGCACTGGGTGCAGATGGACTCGGAAACTCACTCGATCACATCCGCGAAATCATGGGTTCATCGATGGAATCACTTATCCATCACTTCAAACTTGTCACCGAAGGATTCCGCGTTCCAGCAGGACAGGCATATGCCGCCGTCGAATCACCTCGCGGTGAACTTGCAGCACACGTTGTCTCTGACGGTGGAACTCGTCCATACCGTGTTCACTTCCGCGAACCATCTTTCAACAACTTGCAATCAACATCTGCAATGAGCGAAGGCGGAATGGTCGCTGACATCATCGGCGCTGTTGCATCTATCGATCCAGTTATGGGAGGCGTTGACCGCTAATGACTCTAGACCGCGATCTCATGCAGACAATTATTAAGCGCTACCCACGTAGCCGTTCTGCCATCATGCCTTTACTTCACTACGTGCAATCGATATCTGGGTACGTAACAAATGAAGGAATCGAAACAATCGCAGAACTTCTCGTGATTGAAACAGCTGAAGTATCAGCTGTTGCTACTTTCTACACTCAGTACAAGCGCAAGCCAGTAGGCGAGTACCACGTAGGCGTCTGCACCAATACTTTATGCGCAGTAATGGGCGGAGATGCAATCTTCGCAGCGCTCAAGGATCACCTCGGCGTTGAAAATGATGGCGTCACAGCAGATGGAAAAGTTTCTCTCGAACACATTGAGTGCAATGCAGCATGCGATTACGCACCTGTAGTGATGGCTAACTGGGAGTTCTACGACAACCAGACAGTCGAATCTGCAAAGGCTCTTGTCGACGGTGCTCGTGCAGGAAATCCACCAGCACCAACTCGTGGACCAAACAAACTTGTTACTTATAAAGAAGCATCAGCAGTTCTTGCCGGTCTCGACGATGGTCGTGCACGCGAAGGTGTTCAGGCAGGAGAAGCAACGCTTCTCGGACTTAAGCTTTCGAAGGAAGGAAAGTAATGTCAAAATTAACTCCCGTCCTCTCAGCACATTGGGATCAAGCAGATTCTTTTACTATCGAGGCATATACACGTAACGGTGGATACACAGCATCGAAGAAGGCTCTTGCAATGGATCCCGATGCAGTCATTCAACTTGTCAAAGATTCAGGACTTCGCGGTCGCGGTGGCGCAGGCTTCCCAACCGGAATGAAATGGGGCTTTATCCCACAGGGCGACGATAAAGATCACTACCTCGTTGTTAACGCTGATGAATCAGAGCCAGGAACTTGTAAGGACATGCCACTCCTCCTGGCTAACCCACATGTTCTTGTCGAAGGTTGCATCATCGCTTGCCATGCAATTCGCGCAAAGCATGCATTTATCTATATTCGCGGCGAAGTAACTCACGTTGCACGTCGCGTGAATGCTGCAATTGCAGATGCATACAAGGCCGGACACCTCGGTAACGGAATCGAACTCACTCTCCACATCGGTGCAGGCGCATACATCTGCGGTGAAGAGACAGCGCTTCTTGATTCACTCGAAGGTTTCCGTGGCCAACCACGTCTTCGCCCACCATTCCCTGCAATCGCTGGTCTCTATGCGCGCCCAACAGTGGTTAATAACGTTGAATCAATTTCTGCAGTTCCTGCAATCATCAACAATGGCGCAGAGTGGTACCAATCAATGGGTACAGAGAAGTCAAAGGGTGCAACTCTTTACTCACTCTCGGGCCATGTTAATAACCCAGGACAATTTGAAGCTCCACTCGGAATTACTCTTCGCCAAATTCTCGAACTCGCAGGCGGAATCCGCAACGGACATAAGCTCAAGTTCTGGACACCAGGTGGATCTTCTACTCCACTCTTCACTGACGAACACCTCGATACTCCTTTGGATTACGAAGGCGTTGCAGCAGCAGGTTCAATGCTCGGCACAAAAGCACTACAAATTTTTGACGAAACAACATGTGTTGTTCGCGCAGTACTTCGCTGGACTGAGTTCTACAAGCACGAATCATGTGGAAAGTGCACACCATGTCGCGAAGGCACTTGGTGGTTGGTACAGATTCTGCGCGATCTCGAAAATGGAACTGGCACAGAAGCAGATCTCGAGAAGTTGCTCGACCTCTGCGACAACATCATGGGTCGCTCATTCTGCGCTCTTGGCGATGGAGCTACCTCACCAATTACATCTTCAATTAAGTACTTCCGCGACGAATACATCGCACACGTAACAAACGGTGCATGCCCATTCGATCCTGTTAAGTCCACACTCTTTGCAGGGGCGGTGAACTAATGACTACGACACAAGATTCAGCAGTTGCAGTTGAGATGATCACCGTCGTTATCGATGGCTTCGAAGTCTCAGTTCCAAAGGGAACTCTCATTATTCGTGCAGCAGAGAAACTCGGAATTCAGATTCCACGTTTCTGTGATCACCCACTTCTCGATCCAGTGGGCGCATGTCGTCAATGTCTTGTTGATGTCGAAATCAACGGACGCGCATTCCCTAAGCCACAGGCTTCTTGCACCATTCCTGTCGAACCAAACATGATTGTTAAAACTCAGCTCACATCACCTGTTGCCGATAAGGCGCAGAAGGGTGTGATGGAGCTTCTTCTCGGTAACCACCCACTCGATTGCCCAGTCTGCGACAAGGGCGGCGAATGCCCATTGCAGAACCAGGCGATGAGCAACGGTCGCGCAGATGCACGCCTGGATGGCTATAAGCGCACCTTCGAAAAGCCAATCAATATTTCATCATCAGTTCTTCTCGATCGCGAACGTTGCGTTCTCTGTGCTCGCTGTACACGTTTCTCTGCACAGATTGCATCAGATCCATTTATTACTCTCAACGAACGTGGTGCTTTGCAGCAGGTCGGTATCTACGAGAACGATCCATTTAAATCTTACTTCTCAGGAAATACTGTGCAGATTTGTCCAGTGGGCGCACTTACTGGTGCTTCATACCGATTCCGCGCACGTCCATTCGATTTAGTTTCAACTCCATCTGCATGCGAACATTGCGCATCAGGTTGCGATATGCGTACCGATGTACGTCGTGGAAAGACACTTCGTCGTCTTGCTGGTGATGACCCATCTGTGAACGAAGAGTGGAACTGCGACAAGGGTCGCTGGGCATTTAAATATGTCACAGCTCTCGATCGCCTTACACATCCACTCGTTCGCAACTCTTCCGGTGAACTCGTGCAAGCATCATGGCCCGAAGCGCTTGCAGCAGCAGCTGCAGGTCTTAAGGGAAAGCGCGCAGCAGTTCTTACTGGTGGTCGCGTCACAACTGAAGATGCTTACGGATATTCAAAGTTTGCACGTATCGCACTTGGCACCAACGATATTGATTACCGTGCTCGCGTTACATCTGATGAAGAGCGCGACTTCCTTGCAGCTCACGTTGCTGGATCATCAACGACATACCGCGATATCGATTCAGCGGATCATGTTGCACTTATTGCTTTCGAACCAGAAGAAGAATCACCAATCGTCTTCTTGCGACTCAATAAGAACTTCAAGAAGCGCGGACTCAAAGTTTCAGCAGTTGCCACTAAGGGCTCAATCGCGATGGATAAGCTCAAGGCTGATTTCATCAAGGTAGCCCCTGGTGCAGAAGCCGCCGCAGTTGCAGGTCTTGCTCTCACTGCAAAGTCAGTCATTCTCGTAGGAGAGCGCGCATCTGAAAGCGCAGGGCTCTTCTCAGCAGTTGCTGCCCTTTCTGCAAAGACAGGCGCAAAGATTGCTTACATTCCACGTCGCGCAGGCGAACGCGGTGCGCTCGAGGCAGGCGCACTCGGCACAATTCTTCCTGGAGGTCGTCCAGTTACTGATGCAGCAGCTCGCGTTGATATCGCTGCAGCATGGGGAGTCGATTCACTTCCAGCAACACCGGGACGTACATCGACAGAAATCATCGCTGCGCTTGCATCAGGTGATCTCGATGCAGTTGTCGTCGGTGGCGTCGATGCGCACGATCTTCCACATTCTCGTACAGCGCTCGATGCGCTCAAGAAGTCATTTGTTGTCTCACTTGAAATTGCACCAAGCTCAGTAACAGCTGTTGCTGATGTGGTCTTGCCAGTAGCTGCAATTACAGAAAAGAGCGGAAGCTTCCTTAACTGGGAAGGTCGCGCACGTGCTTTTGATTCAGCCGTTGCTGATTCACATAACCGTAGCGATGTTCGTATTCTTTCTATGCTTGCAGATGCACTTGGTAATCCAATTTCACTTGGAACTGTTACTTCATCAGCTCGCGAATTTAACCAACTTGGATCATGGGATGGAGCGCGCGTAAAGCTCGCATCTGTTGCTGCTGGAAATGCAAAGTCAGTTTCAGGCACTGATGCACTTCTCTCATCATGGCGCCGCTTGCTCGATATGGGAACTCTGCAAAAGGGTGAAGATAATTTGGCTGGCACACGTCGTCCAACTGTTGCAGTCATTTCACCAAAGCGCGCTGAATCAATCGGAGTTGCAACAGGGCAGCAAGTTCGCGTTTCAAATGCGCATGGCTCAATCACAATTCCAGTTCTTGTCGAAGATATCCATGAAGATGCAGTGTGGATTCCACGTAATTCATTTGCATCACAGGCACTTGTCGCACTCGATGCAGTGCATGGCGATGTAGTTACGGTGGTGAAGGCATGACAACAGCACAGCTCCTTGGGCAAGATCCAGGTTGGCTC
>WLKV01000041.1 GCA_009701085.1 Actinomycetota bacterium
CAATATGAACGCTCCATGGAATACATCAAGAGCGGCCATGTGATTGAGAAAGAGAACGCCCTCGTTCTTACGCCGAAGGGTCGCTTAATTGCAGACCGGCTGACGCATGAAATGCTTCGTTAGCACTCCCGCGCTAAGATTGCTAAACCATGACCACTGACCGCCGCCTCGAGATTCTTCGGGCAATCGTCGACGAATATGTCGAAACCCAAGAGCCTGTGGGCTCAAAGGCGATTGCCGACAAGCGCGCACTCGGAATTAGTCCAGCAACTATCCGCAACGAGATGGCTGTTCTGGAAGAAGAAGGTTTGATTACTCAACCTCATACAAGTGCTGGCCGAATCCCAACAGATCGTGGATACCGACTCTTTGTAGACAAGATTTCTGCCGTTAAGCCACTTTCAACTGCCGAGCGTCGCGCAATCGAAACTTTCCTTGAAGGCGCACACGACCTCGATGATGTTGTGAAACGCTCAGCAAAGTTATTGGCAGATATCACCAAGCAAGTTGCCGTTGTGAAGTATCCAAAGATTGGTGATTCACAAGGCCGAGAGATGATGGCAATCTCAGGAACGGCAAACCTTGCACGTTCCGGCGAAGATCTCGGAAACACGCTCTCACCAATTCTTGAAGCTCTTGAAGAACAAGTTGTCTTGCTCCGCCTCTTAAGCGATGCGCACTCAACAGTGCATGTCACTATCGGCAGCGAACAACCAGATTCCAGCTTGCAGACAACTTCTCTTGTCACAGTTGGTTATGGCACCGATGCTTCCCTTGGAATTCTCGGGCCCACCCGCATGGATTACGCAGGTTCTATGGCCGCTGTCTCTGCCGTTGCTCGCTATGTCGGCCGCTTTATTACTGAGGGAAGTAAGTAATGGCTGACTATTACGACTTGTTGGGCCTTGATCGCGGAGCTACCGCCGATGACATTAAGAAGGCATATCGCAAGATTGCTCGCGAACTCCACCCCGATGTAAATCCAGATCCTGAAGTTCAGAATAAATTTAAAGAAGTAACTGCTGCCTATGACACTTTGTCTGACCCACAAAAGCGTCAGCAATATGACATGGGTGGTCAGGGTGGATTCGGAGGCGGTTTTGGTGGCGGATTCGGCGGCGGCGGATTTAGCGACATCATGGATGCATTCTTTGGTGGCGGTGGAAATCGCGGACCACGTCCACGTATGCGCCAAGGTCAAGATGCACTTATTCGCATCGAGGTAGATCTCAACGAAGCATGCTTCGGAACTGAACGCGATATCACTTTGGAATCAGCAGTTGTCTGTCAGAAGTGTGAAGGACAAGGAACAGCAAATAACACTGCGCCTTCAATGTGTCCTGTCTGTAAGGGCCGCGGTGAAACACAATTTGTTCAGAAGTCATTCCTCGGTCAGGTCATGACATCTCGTCCATGTAATAACTGCTCTGGATACGGAAGCGTTATCTCCGATCCATGTCGCGAATGTGGTGGCGATGGTCGTGTACGCGCTCGTCAGACAATCAACATTAAAGTCCCTGCAGGCGTTGAAACCGGCAACCGTATTCAGATGGCGGGTCGCGGTGAAGTTGGACAAGGTGGTGGCCCAGCGGGCGATCTCTATGTTGAAATCGTTGAAGCAGAACATGAATTCTTACTGCGCGATGGCGACAACCTGCACGTTGCCGTCGAAGTCTCATTTGCAGCAGCAGCTCTGGGTACAACTGTCGAGGTCGAGTGCCTCGATGGTCCCGTCAAGGTAGATATCAAGGCTGGCACACAGAGTGGAACAACGATTCCCGTAAAGGGCAAGGGCATGACTCGCCTTCGCACAACACACCGCGGTGATCTCATCGTGCATGTTGATGTTGCAACCCCAAACAAGCTCAGCCGCGATCAGGAGAAGTTACTCAAAGAATTTGCCGCTTCCCGTGGTGAAAAAGAGGGCGATGTAAAGATTAAGGGCCATAAAGAAGGTCTCTTCTCTAAATTCAGAGATGCATTCGGACGCTAATGCTGACTCTCTTCTTCGTTGAAGATCTACCAACCACAGTAGGTGCTACCTACGAATTCAATAACGACGATGCCAACCACGCCATTCGCGTATTGCGCATTGGCACAGGTGAAATCTTTAATCTCTCTGATGGTGCTGGTTCATGGGCGCAGGTTCAGGTACTTACTGTTGCGAAGAAATCTATGCAGGTAAAGGTTGTTGAAACCGGCCACCAAGATGCGCTTGATACACACTTCACTGTTATTCAAGCTATCCCTAAGGGCGATCGCATCAAGGAAGCCATTGAGATGTGCGCTGAAGGCGGAGCCGATCGCATCGTGATGTGGAAAGCCTCACGCAGTATCGGTAAATCAGATGACAAGATGGAAAAGCTTCAGACCACTGCGCGCGAAGCAAGTAAGCAGTCACGTCGTTTTCGAATCCCTGAAGTTATTGGCGTAGCGGCTACCAATGCGGTCGTCGATCAGATTGCACAAGCAGATTTAGCAATCGTCTTCCACGAATCGGCAACGATGAAAGTTTCAGAGTTAGTTGCTCCTGGTTGCAAGAAGGTTGCAATCATCATCGGCCCCGAAGGCGGTCTGACCGATGAAGAGATCGATACCTTTGCAGCAGCGGGAGCAAAGGTTGCTTTGATGGGCCGCCCTGTTCTGCGCTCGGCACACGCTGGATTGGCCGCTTTATCTGCGGTCAACACCGCCCTCTCCGTGTGGTGAATTCACCCCTTTACCGATAGATTTTCGACTTATATGGAACGCCTTTTAATCACCGTCCCACCCGCCATCCCGATGGTTTCACTCGTCGGTATCAATGATGCAAATATGTTGGCAATCGAAGCAGCATTCCCATCAGTCAACGTCACTGTGCGCGGCAATGAAATTACTTTGCGCGGACCACACATTGATTGTCTTGCGATGGAGAAGTTGATTACCGAGATGATGCTCGTTATCCGCTCGGGTCAGAGCCTTAACGTCGATGCAGTCACTCGTAGCATTGCGATGCTTGAGGCAGAACCTGTTCAGCATCCTGCAGAAGTTCTCTCACTCAATATTGTCTCTAACCGTGGAAAAACGATTCGCCCCAAGACTGCCAACCAGAAGCTCTATGTCGATGCCATCGAAGAGAACACCATTACTTTCGGAATCGGACCCGCAGGTACAGGTAAGACCTACCTTGCTATGGCAAAGGCTGTTGCTGCTCTGCAAGCAAAGAAGGTCAATCGAATTATCTTGTCTCGTCCCGCTGTGGAAGCTGGCGAGAAGCTTGGATTCTTGCCCGGAACTCTCAATGAGAAGATCGATCCGTACCTGCGCCCGCTATTTGATGCGTTGCACGACATGATTGATTCAGAGGCAATTCCTCGTTTAATGCAGACCGGCGTTATCGAAGTTGCTCCTCTCGCCTTTATGCGTGGTCGCACACTCAACGATGCATTTATCATCTTGGATGAAGCGCAGAACACCACACCTGAACAGATGAAGATGTTCTTAACTCGCCTTGGTTTTGGATCCAAGATGGTTATCACCGGCGATATCACTCAGAACGATCTCCCTAATGGTCAGCGTTCAGGCCTTGGAATTATTCGCGACATCCTTGATGGCGTCGACGACATCTCCTTTATGGAGCTGACCGCTGATGACGTTGTGCGTCACCGTCTTATCGGAGATATCGTCAAGGCTTACGATAAATATGATGCGACCAAATCAGTTCCGCGTCCGATTCGTAACTCATGACCGTTGAGCTAGTTAATCGCTCTGGCGCGCTTGTGCCAGAAACCCAGATGCATACACTGATTAATTTCGGTATCGATTACATGGAGCTTAATCCTGAGTGCGAAATCTCACTCACCTTTGTCGATGTGCAAGAGATGGAAGAGCTTCACATTAAGTGGATGGATGAACCAGGTCCCACTGATGTACTTTCATTTCCCATGGATATGCCTGAAGTAAAGGGCGATGTTGTCACTCTCGGCGATATCGTCATCGCACCAGCTGTTGCTGCAAAGCAGGCGCTAGATGCCGGCCACAGCGTCGAACACGAGATCTACATTCTTGCTACACATGGCTTGCTCCATATCTTGGGCTATGACCACGCAGATCCTGACGAAGAGAAAGTCATGTTCGCGCTGCAAGAGAAGATTGTGAAGGAGTGGTCACTTTCGGTGGCTCAATAACAGTGGCGCTAAATATTTTTACAAAGATCAACCTTGCTTTTAAAGGTTTTGCTATGGGTCTGCTCTCTGATGAAGATGAGCTTCGCCAACTGATGGATCACGCACATCACCGCGGCCTCGTTCAATCGGATGAGCACGAGATGATCCACAATGTATTTGAGCTAGGCGATACCTTGGTTCGCGAACTCATGGTTCCTCGCACAGATATGGTCTGGATTGAGAAAGATAAGACTCTGCGCCAAGCGCTCTCATTGGCACTTCGTTCAGGGTATTCACGCGTTCCTGTTGTAGGCGACGGTATCGATAACATCATCGGAATCGCCTATGTAAAAGATTTAGCAAAGCGCGCTCTCGATCACCACGAAGCTGAAACAACCGAAAAGGTTGAGCAGCACACTCGCCCTGCAGTATTTGTTCCCGAAAATAAGGAAGCAGCTGAGCTACTGAAAGAGATGCAGCGCGACCAGATTCACTTGGCAATCGTTGTCGACGAGTACGGCGGCACTGCTGGAATCATCACTATTGAAGATATCATCGAAGAAATCGTCGGCGAGATTGCTGACGAATACGACGATGGCGTTGAGACTTTCACTTGGCTGAGCGAGAAGAAGGCGCGCGCTAAAGCAACTATGCATGTCGAAGATCTTGCCGATGAACTTAAAATCGATATCAATCGCGATGAATTTGAAGATGTCGACACTATCGGCGGATATATGGCTGAAAAATTAGGTCGCGTACCTATCGCAGGTTCAACAATTGATTTGCAGGGTTGGTCGATTACCTCTGAGCGCCCCATAGGTCGCAGACGTCGTATTAGCTCCGTTATTATTGAGCGTCCAGAACAGGAGATTGATGAGCATGAATAATCCAGAAGATACAAAGCTGGCAACTCTTGCAACCTCAACTCTTGCTCGCAGTGGTGCGCAACAAGCAGCAGCGCTACGCGATAACACTGGCCGCACCTACGTTGCAATCAATGTGACATCACCATCGCTCAACCTCGATGCCTTTGAAGCTGTACTTACCGTTGCACTTGCATCGGGCATCACCGGAATCGAGAGCGTTGTCGCTGCCGGATCTCTTCCTGCAAATATCAAGGCAATCAAGGACTTTGCACCGACCGCCACTATTTTTCATCTTGATTCAAGCGGTAAGGAAAGCGCGCTTTAGCCTTATTTACGCCTTAAAGATAAGATTGACCAATGCGCGTAGTTCGATTTACTCCTCAGCCTGATGCAGGTTTGGGTACCGATCCGCTCTTTGGAATCCTCGAAGAAGATAATCAAATCTCCATCATCTCTGGAGATCCGATTTATCACGGCATCCAGAAGACAGCGGCAAAGGTCGAACTCACCAAGGTCCGCCTGTTGGCGCCAGTCATTCCTCGCTCAAAGATCGTTGCAGTCGGAAAGAACTATGCCGACCACGCCGCTGAAATGGGCGGAGTTGTTCCAGACGAACCGATCATCTTCCTCAAGCCAAATACTTCAGTGATTGGTCCTGGCGACACCATCGTCTGGCCTGCAATGGCGCCCACAATTGATTACGAAGCAGAGCTCGCCATTGTTATTGGTCGAGTCTGCAAGGAAGTTCCTAAAGAGCGCGTGAAAGATGTGATCTTTGGTTACACCATGGCAAATGACGTTACGTCTCGCGAGCTACAGAAGCGCGATGGCCAATGGATGCGCGCAAAGTCATTCGACACCTTCTGCCCACTAGGTCCATGGATTGAAACAGAGTTTGTTCCAGGTACTCAGCGCATCACTACAACGCTCAATGGCGAAGTAAAGCAAGATGCAAAGCTTTCAGACATGATCTTTAAAGTCGAAGATATCGTCCACTTCGTCACTCAGGTCATGACACTTCTTCCAGGAGACGTCATCATCACTGGCACGCCGGCAGGAATCGGCCCGATGCCAGAAAAATCTACTATTGCTATATCCATCGAAGGCCTCGGCCAATTAACCAATAAGGTGAGCGCGCGTCCATGAGCAAAAAAGTAAAGGTACGTTTCGCACCATCTCCAACCGGTGACTTACACGTTGGAAATATCCGCACAGCGCTCTTTGACTGGGCATATGCGCGCCACACAG
>WLKV01000042.1 GCA_009701085.1 Actinomycetota bacterium
CAACGAGTTGGCCGGTGAAGATTCCGAAGGCGATGACATAGGCGGGGCCTTCCCACCAGTAGTGATTGGCGAAGATCCATCCGATAGTGGTGACGATGAGCGTGGGGCCGAAGTGACAGGCTTTGCGTAGGCCGTTGAACTTCTTCATCATCGAATGCATGGGATGAGGATAGTGGGCTATTTGAGTTCTGCGAGGTTACGTAACCAAAGCTCTAAGTTTGCTTTATTAAACTCACCTAAATCGAAGAATTTCATAAATGACTTATGGATAGATTCGCTATTGGAGTTAATTTCATATCCATTAATTCGCAAAAAAGTATCGGTCGCAGCAAATGCAACTCTCTTATTGCCATCGATAAACGGGTGATTGATAGCCAGGCTCTCAAGTAGCGCTGCTGCTGACTCAATGACATCTTTGTAATACCCCGATTGGGGTCTGGCTAAGGCAGATTCAAGTGCACCCATATCGCGGATGCCATCGCTGCCGCCATATTTCTTAATGAGCACCATATGCATTGCGAGGACGTCAGGAACAGTGAGGTATTGGATAGCTGGCATTACTGGGCGAGCTTTTGATATAGATCATCGAACTTATCCATGCTCAGTCCAAATGCTTCAAGTACATGCGCGCGAGGTCGATCAAGTTGATTGCGCTCTAAATATTCGGTGAGCGCTTCTTCTAGGACTGACTGGAATTGACGCCCTTGCTTCTGCGCGAGCTCGCGAGCGGCGGCCAAGATTTCAGGGTCGGCTTGGGACGAGAATTTCTCACGTTGAGTGGTCAATGTGGGCCTCCAGTGGATTTCTTGATGAATCTTGATGCATCATGATATCACTTATCAAGTCGATGTCAGCGGGACTGATTAGCTTTGAGGCATGTTCACATGGTTAAGGCATAGGGCAATGGATCGCGAACTCACTGAGATTCTTGATGAGCACGCGCGGGTGCGAGGCGATGCGCAGGCGATAAAGGATTTCTTGCTGCAGGTGCTTGCAGATAATCGCGATGGCGTTGAGAAGTTCAGCGATGAAGCACTTGAACGGGCCGCTGAAATTATTGACCAGGTCGGTCCGGGTGCCTTTTATTGGATGACAGATATTGCGGCGCAGATGGTGGTGTTGTCCGAAGCAACGTTGCGTGGCTTTAGTACCAATGTCAGCGTTGAACTCGGTGCAAGCGCTGAAGCAGATTCGATAGTTGATCTGGTTGTACGGCTGCCTTAATTGTGATTAGTCGAGATAAACGGGAATCACAATCTCGTTATATTGCATGAACCCTGGTTTAAAGGGCGGATCAAAGCGGCAGATTCTTGTCTCACTCGATAGTGCGATATTTTCTTTTGCTGCAGCTGCTCTCAATTCTTTGATGAGTTGATTGGATTTCTCTTGCGTTGCTCGCCCGCGAAATGAGAGTGCAACACACATCTGGGTATCGAGTGCGCGCAAGGTCACTTCTGGATCATTGGGATGAGGCATCTGCTCGTAGGTGCTGCCTGATGGCATCACGAAGGAGATATACCAATCATCAGAATTGCTGTGATCTGTGTGCTGGGCTGCAATCACTGGCGCTGTCATAGCAATCTTCTGGGATGTCTTATTGCCCTGTGAGATGTATTGAAAGAGATGGCGAAAGGCTTGGCTACCTACAGTGGAGTATTGCCCAGAGAGTTTTACCTCTGCGATAACACAAGGTTCATATTTGCGTACCTCGAAGTTGCTGTAAGTGCGTACAACTCGGAATTCTTGTCTCTTTGTCATAGCTAGAGGTTACTCGTTTAAAAGGAGTTCAACCTCTCGGCGACCTCACTTTTTAAAATGTCAAGAATCAGTGAGGATGTAGAGAAATTGTGCCGAGGTAGCAGTTGTACTTTCTTTTTATGACAACAGAAACGATTAATACAGAGACCACCCCCAACTGCATTTTGTGCAGAGAGCACCCATGCGTCTGCCGTAAAGAGTTGTTGTAAATAGAAAAGGCTGAGGCGTTAAGCCCCAGCCCTTTCACAACAAGAATTACTTATGCGTCTGCGTACAGGTCGTGCGAGATCATGGTTGCGAAGTCATCTTTCGCATGCTTCTTCATCCACGCCTTCACCTTGGCATTCTCACCAATTGCATCGTTTATTTTTCCATTATCTGTAAGGTTCTTGAATGTCTGGATGATGACGATATGACCAACATCTTTTCCTGCAACTCCTTCAAGAATCTTGATGTCGCTTACGCCAATTTCTTTAAAGATCTTTGCAATTTCATCCCAGTTCTTCATGAAATCGGCGCGCTTTCCAACGTGCGGCTTCCATACTGAAATTTCATACGCTTTAGCCATTCTTCTCTCCTTTAAATGTTGACTTGAGGTCAAACCTTGTCGAAAGCGTATAGAGGGGCTGTGCAAATTGGAATAGAGGTCTAATCTCAGGGAATGTCTAATCAAACTGAGGCCATCGCAGATATCGTCGTGAAATTTCAGGCCCGAGATCTTGAGGGAATTAGGCCCTATATCCACTCAGATTTCACCTGGTTTGATCATGCAGGAACAATCGTTTTACAAGGCGCAGAAGTCTTTCTTGAAGCAATTGAAAGAACATGGCGAGAAAATCCCAACGTGGTCAATACAAGTTCTCTCTGCCTTCAGGTGGGTAACTTGGTTTCACATACCGAGTCATTTCGCGAATATACCGATGGCCATATCGAAGATTGGGTCTGGGTCTACGAATTCGAAGGCGATGCAATTCTCAAGATGTACGGGTTCTTGAATGCGAGTGCTCTATGAAAAACATACTCTTAGACTCAGGTGAAGGCCGCGTACTTGAGGTAGTTACTTCTGGCGAGCTATCTGAGCGCGCATTTGTATTTCATCATGGTGGTTTCGGATGCTCCGAAGGAATGGCGCCGTTGTATAGAGCGGCATCAGATGCTGGAGTCTTTCTCATTGGAATCACTCGTGGAGGTTATGCACGAAGTTCACGTAGGGAAGGACGCAGGACTTTCAATTACGTGAACGACACTCGTGTGGCTTTGGATCATTTTGGCGTGACTGAATTTGTTTCATTCGGATGGTCTAGTGGTGGCCCTGCGATGGTTTCGGATCTTCAGGATTCACGATGTGTAGGTGGGATTGGAATTGCAAGTGATGCTCCCCGCGTTAGTGAAGATTGGCAGAGCTATCTAGATAAATATTTACCCGCGAATTCTGATGGCGTTACTTCAGAAGGTATCGAATGGGATCTAGAGGCTGCACGCCTTCTTTATGGAAGAGATTTGGAGGCCTATTTCGACCTATTGCTATGTCCTGCCGATCGCGGACTAGTGCGTGGTCAGTATGCTGATGAATTGGCAGAAGGTATTCGGATTGGTATGGCGCCGGGACTTGAAGGTTTACTCGATGACTTTGAAAGTGATGCCGATAATTGGGGAATTGATTTGGGGGCAATTAAGAAGCCCGTTGCCCTCTTTCAGGGAACTGATGATCGATTTTGCACTCCCGCTCATGGACATTACTTGCGTGACAATTTAGGAAATGCGGAACTTGTTCTCATTGAAGGTCAAGGACATCTTTCGATTATGTATGACCATGCCAGTGACATGGTGACTAAAGCACTTACTTATTTTTAATTTTGACGTTTCAAGTCTCGGTAAAAGTTCTCGTGAGGGCCGACTACGAGAAGTGTGAGGTGGCTCTTTGACTGAATTCGGTAGGCCAAAAGCCATTCAAGATTTTCGACTTTAAATTTATAGATGTAAATACCCGCAAGATCACCAGTTTTTTCTTCTCCCTGTGAAGGTTTATCAGAAATTGCGCGTACGGCTTTATCAAGTGCTTTCTTCTGATTGGGGTGAAGTTTCTTAACGGTTCGAATGAAAGAAGGGGCTTGAGTTAACTTCATTAACCGAAGGTGTATTCCTCGGTTGCATCTTCTGCATCAGCCTTCATGATTTCGCGGATAAGCGAGAAAGAGAGGTCGGGATTCTCTTCGGCAATGAGCGCCATACGAAAGTAGAACTCAATTTGGCGCGGAACTGAGCGATGTTCGACCGCGGCAATGCGCTTAGCATCTTCAACTAATTCATCCGAGAGTTTTACTGTCTGCGCCATATTTCCTCCTTGGTCTGAAGGAAGGCTAGCAGGAAAGGTGTCAAAAGGTAACTTTTTGAAACCTGTGTGGAAATCAGGCTCACCATCTATCCTCAAGCCATGGTTAACCACGGCAATATGTATGGACCGGCATTTACCTTTCTAGGAATTCCCGCATGCGATCTCGATGATCCTGCAACCTATAAGGGCGCCGATGTCATCATCGTGGGTGCACCGATCGATAGCGGAACTTCACATCGTTCAGGTGCCAAGTTTGGTCCGCAAGCCATTCGCGGCGGCGATTACTTGCCACATGATGGAGAACGTCCGCATCTAGCGTTGCGCACAGATGGCTTGAAAGATCTCAAAGTATTTGATGCTGGCGACTTATTGATGCCTGGTGGAGATTTAGTTGCATCTCTTGCTGTTTTGCGTGAGGCAACGGAGAAAATTTCTCGTGCAGGTGCCATTGCTGTGGTGCTAGGTGGCGATCACTCGATTGCTTCAGCTGACGTTGCAGGTATTGCCAACCATCTAGGCCACGGCAAAGTATCGATGGTTCACTTTGATGCACATGCCGATACTGGCGAAGATCAGTGGGGTGCACTTGTCGGTCACGGAACACCGATGCGCCGCTTGATTGATGAAGGTTATGTGCGCGGAGATCGTTTCTTACAGTTGGGCCTTCGTGGATATTGGCCAGATAACACAACTCTCGAATGGATGCGCGATCAAGGAATGCGCTCATACGAGATGACTGAGATTCATCATCGTGGGCTTAAGGCAGTACTTGATGAATCATTTGCAACGCTCACCGACGGTTGCGATGGAGTCTTCTTATCTGTCGATATCGATGTGGTGGACCCAGGTATGGCGCCGGGCACCGGAACACCTGAACCAGGCGGAATGACTTCTCGCGAATTACTCGAAGCTGTTCGTCGCATCTGTCTTGAGCTACCTGTGGTTGGTATCGATGTGGTCGAAGTTGCACCAGCATTTGATAGTGCAGATATCACTGCAATCTTGGCTAACCGCGTCGTTCTAGAAGCGCTGAGCGCAATTGCTAAGCGTCGCAATGGTTCTGCATATAACCCAACGCAGAACCTGCTTGATCGCTAAGTAATTTAGAGCGTATCGAGAATCATCTGGACATCATCCATCGATGTCCATGGGTTTACGAAGGCAAATCGCAGAATTGATTCGCCATCGTGTTTTGATGGTGGGATAAAGCCGATCTGCTTCTCAAGTAGCGCATCAGACCACTCTTGATATTGAGCTGGTGCCCAACCTTTACGAGTGAATGCGACGATAGAAAGTTCAGGTTCACGGACTAACTCAAGGTTTGGATGAGCTGCAATGCGTTTTGCAGATTCTTTTGCAAGGCGGATTCCTTCTTCTACTGCAGCCGAATATGCATCGGTGCCGTGAGCGGCGAGTGAGAACCAGAAAGGTAGCCCGCGCACGCGACGGGTTAGGTGAATCGCATAATCAGATGGCGACCATGAATCATCGTGCAAAGTTTCAAGATAGCTGGCGTGCTGTGTGTGAGTCTCTTTTGCAAGGGCAGGATTGCGATAGACCAGTGCACAGGCATCGAATGGTGCAAAGAGCCATTTGTGGGGATCGACGATAAAGGAATCTGCATCCTCAACTCCGTTATAGAGGTGGCGAACAGACGGTGCGCAGAGACCTGCAAGACCATAGGCGCCATCGACATGGAACCAGATGTTCCGTTCTTTAGCTGCCTTTGCAAGTGAAGCTAGATCATCAACGATTCCTAGGTTGGTGCTGCCTGCAGTTCCGACAATTGCGAATACGCGCTTGTTGGTGGTGGCGTGTAGCTCATCAATTGCCTGTGCAACGTGTGCACCATCAAGACGCAATTCGTCATTGGTTTCAATTTTGAGAACATCAACATCCATAACGTGAGCTGCCGATGTAATTGATGAATGTGATTCTGCGCTGCATGCGATTACCCAGCGCTGAGTATCAGGGTGTGTTGTGCGTGCTTGATCGCGCGCAACAACGAGAGCAGAAAGATTTCCCATCGTTCCGCCTTGCACAAAGA
>WLKV01000043.1 GCA_009701085.1 Actinomycetota bacterium
CGCGACACGCCGTGGGTTGTATCGTCTATAAAGCTAGGAATGCGCAACTATTCGCGCAGGTCGGGTAAGTCGCCCGCTCATGAGAGATGTATGGAAGCGAGGTGATAGCAGTGGCAACAGATTACGACACACCCAGAAAAACCGACGAGGAGCTTCACGAAGAATCGTTAGAAGAACTCAAAGCTAAGCGCGTTGATGCACAATCAGGACAGATTGATGTTGATGAGGCAGAAGCTGCAGAGAATCTTGAACTTCCAGGTGCGGATCTTTCCGGCGAACAACTTGCAGTTCGAGTAGTTCCCGTTCAGGTAGATGAATTCACCTGTTCACGTTGTTTCTTGATTCATCACATTACACAGCTTGCTAAGGGCGAAGGCGCTAAAGCAATTTGTAAAGAGTGTTCGTAAGTTCTTCAGATTTTCTTGAACTTACCAACCAATACGGAGTGGAGTCACGCTCATCCTTAAGCGTGATCTTCACACCCGTTGAAATCCAGAATGTAATCGCTAGATAGGCAGCAGGATCTGCATCTCGAGTTCTGAGTAACCGCATCTGATCGGAAGTCAACAGTTCAACCCGTTCGAGGTATTTCAACTCGATATGAGCTCGACCAATACATAACTCAGTCTCATCGATAGTCATCACAGATCGAGCAGAGATGGCGATAGCCACTACCGCTACGGTCGAGAGAATCCATGCGATAAAGGCGCTTCGATTATCAAAGGCCGCCCAGATTGCGATGACGAGCGAGAGTAGTAAGAAGTAGATAAAGGCGAGAAGCCACAATGGAGGACGAATTACTTCTCTGAATATCACATTGCTTTGTGGCACGAGCGCTAGGTTATCGTGCAATACATCAAGTAACCTAGCCACATGAGTCGCGTTGCAAGTACTACGCCTCCCGAAGGAGCGCTGATTCCAGAGCGCCATCCACTCTCACCTGAAACCGGAACTCAGATTCCTTCTCACTTCAAACATTGCTTTGGGTGCGGTGAATTACATCCAACTGGTCTACATCTCGTAGCTCATGTTGGAAACGGTGCAGATATCACTGCAGAATTCGTCGTAACGGAAAATCATCAAGGTGCGCCAGGTCTTGCCCACGGTGGATTGCTCTCACTTGCATTTGATGAAGCTCTTGGAAAATTGATGTGGTTGCTTCGCGCACCTGCAGTAACAGCTCGCCTTGAGACCGATTTCTTAAAACCTGTTCCCATCGGAACGAAGCTCTATATCACCGCGCGCATTACAGGTCAGGTCAATCGCAAGGTGTATTCAGAAGCTGAAGGACGACTTGGCGGTCCTGATGGAGATATCGCAGTACGTGCAGCATCACTCTTTGTGATTGTTCCTATGAAGCACTTCCTTGAAAATGCACCTGCCGAATATATGGAGGCGCTGCGCAAGAACCCTGAGCTACTTTCGTTTGTCGATCCGGAATTCGATATCAACCCATGAGCGATTTTCAGGTACTCATCAAGCGCCTTGATCCAGATCTACCGCTTCCGAAATATTCCAAAGGTGGCGATGCTGGTGCAGATATCGTCTCCCGAATCGACATCACTTTAGCTCCGGGGGAGCGCGCTCTTGTTCCGACTGGAATCTCCATCGCACTTCCTGATGGATATGTCGCGCTCGTTCACCCACGATCTGGGTTAGCTATCAAACATGGCGTCACAATGGTCAATGCCCCCGGAACTGTAGATGCAGGATTTCGCGGTGAATTGCAGTGCATCATGATTAATCACGACCCACACGAGAGCGTTACCTTTAAACGTGGCGATCGCATCGCCCAATTGGTATTTCAGAGAGTCGAACGCGCAGAATTTGTAGAAGTAGAAGAACTCCCAGGTTCAGGTCGCGGCACTGGTGGTTTTGGATCGACGGGACGTCAATGACTCAGCATGAAGATCGGGACAAAGTCTTAGCTGCCTTCGGTGGAAAGAAAGGCTTGATTGATTCAGGTATTCCATCTGTCATATTTCTCGTCGTCTTCAACGTAACCGATCGCCTCAATAGCGCGCTCTTTGCATCCATTGTCATCTCTGCATTTCTCACCATTATTCGATTGGCTCGTCGCGACACGATTCAGCATGCTCTCAGTGGATTTATTGGCGTCCTCATCTGCGCGTGGTTTGCGAATCGCACAGGTAATGCAAGTGATCTCTATATTCCGAAGTTACTGACAAACCTTGGTTACGGAACCGTCTATCTCATCGCAAATCTTGCGGGTTGGCCAGTTCTCGGTCTCATGCTGGGCCCAATCTTGGGCGAGAACCTCAAGTGGAGAAATCACCCTGAACGTAAACGTGCCTACACAATGGCTAGCTGGCTCTGGGTTGTTATGTTCTTTACACGTATCGCAGTGCAGTATCCGATTTATCGAAGCGGAAATGTAAATCTTCTCGGAACAGTCAATCTTGCAATGGGTTACCCGCTCTTTATTGCAACTGCATATGGTTCATGGCTCATTTTAAAGAGCGCACCAAAGCTACCTACTGAGCAATAAAGCAGCCCTTAATCAGATCTTCTGCCGTCGCTGATGCCACGAAGAGAAGCTCATCGCCTGCAATAAAGACATCACTAGGTGCTGGAGAAATAACTCGACCATCGCGCACGATTGCTGCAAGTGATGCATCATCGGGGAGAGTTACTTCTTCAACTGTTTTACCGATACATGTCGATGAATCTGGAAGTGTGAGTTCGACGAGGTTTGCCTGGCCCTTTCGGAAAGAGAAGAGACGAACAACATCGCCAACGCTTACGGCCTCTTCAACGAGTGCGGCAATAATGCGAGGTGTTGATACAGCAACATCTACGCCCCACGATTGATCGAAGAGCCATTCATTCTTTGGGTGGTTGATACGAGCGACTACACGAGGGACTCCGTATTCGGTCTTACCGAGGAGCGATGCAACTAAGTTAACTTTGTCATCACCAGTTGCGGCGACAAGCACCTGGCACTTATTGAGCTGAGCATTATCAAGAGATGCGATTTCACATGCATCAGCCATCAGCCATTCAGCGTCAGGAACAGAGTCAATCTTGAGCGCCTTGGGATCGCGGTCGATCAGAAGAACTTGGTGTCCATTATCGAGAAGTTCGCGCGCAATTGCGCGACCCACATTTCCAGCACCAGCGATAGCAATTCTCATGAGTTATGCACCAGGTCCCTGAGTAAGTGCAGCCTCAGCGGTTGCCATTCCATCATCACGAATAGTCATATGTACGAGGTCGCCATCTTGGAGCACAGTATGTGGTTCTGGAATGAGACCTTCGCCAAGGCGTGTTAGGAATGCAACGCGCGCTTGTGAGGCTGCTTCAAGTTCAGAGATGGGACGGCCATACCAATCGAGATGCGGATGGACTTCAAGGAGTTGAACAGTTCCGGTTGCATCACGCCATTCAGAGCGCGCACCACCTGGTGCGATACGACGAAGAATCTGATCTGTTGCCCAAATGACGGTTGCAACGGTTGGGATACCGAGGCGCTGATAAATTTCTGCACGACCTGGGTCGTAGATACGAGCTACAACGTTGG
Source organism: Actinomycetota bacterium (assembly GCA_009701085.1). Classification (GTDB taxonomy): domain Bacteria; phylum Actinomycetota; class Actinomycetes; order Nanopelagicales; family Nanopelagicaceae; genus Planktophila; species Planktophila grossartii. The sequence goes on from WLKV01000043.1 coordinate 3,542, forward strand.
TGACTCCGTAACTTTCGCGGGCCACACGAGCTGCCAAAATATTTGAGTTATCGCCATTACTGACAGCGGCAAATGCTTGCGCACCTTCGATACCTGCTTCAAGCAAAGTGTCGCGATCAAAGCCAACGCCGACGATTGTGCGTCCCTTGAAGTCAGGGCCGAGGCGGCGGAACGCTTCCTTTGCTTGATCGATAATCGCTACGGAATGGCCAGCGGCTTCAAGTTCGATGGCTAAAGAAGAACCAACTCGACCGCAACCCATAATCACTACGTGCACGGGAATAACTTACTACTGCCACGGAGAAAAATCTCTCCTTTCGAATCTCGACTAGGCTTCACTTCATGTCACCTGAGAAGAGAACTACCCTCGAAGTAGGCCAGAAAATCAGGGTGACGATTGAAAAAATCGCCCATGGAGGCCATTTCATCGCTCGCTATGAAGGCGCGGTGATCTTCGTCAGACACGGAATTCCAGGCGAAGAGTGCGACATTGAGATAACCAGCATCGGCTCTTCATTTAATCGCGCCGATGTCGTTGAGGTCTTTTCACCTTCAGAAGATCGCGTGAGCGCACCATGTCGCTTTGCTCATCGCAGCGGGTGTGGCGGTTGCGACTTCCAACATATTTCACTTCCACGTCAACGCAACCTCAAGAGCGATGTCATCACTGAGCAATTTGCTCGCATCGCAAAGATGGAAATTGAGGTTGACGTTGAAGAAGTCGCTGGTCCTTTGGGATGGCGTACTCGCTGTTCTGCTGTCACAACGAAGGCCGGAGCCCTCGGCTTCTATCAAGCTCGTTCTCACAAGATTATTCCAGTTGATGATTGCCGCATTCTCGTTCCTGAAATGCGTTACTCAGAACTCGCGCAACGCGGCGCGAAAGGTGATCAGCGTATTGAAATTTCTATCTCGAATACCGGAGAAAGAACTATCGCTACCGCTAATGCACGCGATGAATCTCCATTACGCGTCAGTGATGGACCCGATGTCGCTCACTACACAGTGGGCGAGAATTCCTTTGAGGTAAGTCAGAAATCATTCTGGCAGAGCCACAAGGATGCGCCTCGAGTCTTAACGGATGCCGTTCTGCAGTATGCGCAATTGCGCGAAGGTGATCATGTACTTGATCTATACGGGGGAGTGGGTCTCTTTGCAGCGAGCTTCCTTTCTCTGATCGGGGAAAGTGGGTCAGTAGATATCGTTGAAGGAAGCAAGAGCGCTACAGCAGATGCTGCTCGTAACTTTGCAGGAAAGAGCAATGTTCATATCTATACCGGAGATGTTGCGCGATTGATTACGCGCTTCTCATCTGCCGATGTCATTGTTCTCGACCCACCTCGTGAAGGCGCAGGCAAAGAAGTAGCTGCTCACTGTGCGCAATTAAAGCCACGAGCGATTATCTATGTCGCCTGCGACCCTGCAGCCCTTGCACGCGATACCGGCTATCTCCGTGATGCGGGTTACCAGCTCGAGACAATGCGCGCATTCGATCTCTTCCCAATGACTCACCACATCGAATCTGTTGCAAAGTTCATCCCTCTTAAGGTATCTTGACGTCAAGATATCTCCCTCGAAAGAAGAATCGCGATGAGCAAGAACTCCCTTGGCACTAAGAAGAACCTCACAGTTGCAGGCAAAGATTATGAAATCTTTGATATCTCTTCCGTTGCGGGAGCAACCGATCTTCCTTTCTCACTAAAAGTACTTCTGGAAAATCTCTTGCGCACCGAAGATGGTGCCAACATCACTTCCGATCACATCAAGGCGCTTGCCCAGTGGGATCCTTCTGTCGAGCCAGATACTGAAATTCAATTCACCCCAGCCCGCGTTGTGATGCAGGACTTCACCGGAGTTCCATGCGTCGTCGACCTTGCAACAATGCGTGAGGCAATCGTTGATCTCGGGGGAGACCCATCCAAGGTAAATCCTCTTGCACCAGCAGAGCTCGTCATCGACCACTCAGTTATTGCTGATGTCTTTGGTACAAAAGATTCTTTCGAACAGAACACAGATATTGAATACGAACGTAACCGCGAGCGTTACCGCTTCCTCCGTTGGGGCCAAGGCGCCTTCGATGAATTTAAGGTTGTTCCACCAGGAACAGGAATCGTGCACCAGGTAAATATCGAATACTTGGCACGCGTTGTCATGACACGTACTGTCAATGGAGTGCTTCGTGCATACCCAGATACCGTTGTCGGAACTGATTCACACACCACTATGGTCAACGGACTCGGCGTACTCGGTTGGGGCGTAGGTGGCATCGAGGCAGAAGCAGCTCTCCTTGGACAGCCTGTATCTATGCTCATTCCACGAGTTGTCGGTTTTAAACTCTCTGGCGAACTCCCAGTCGGAACTACTGCAACGGATATGGCTCTGACAATCACCGAAATGCTCCGTAAGCATGGAGTTGTCGGTAAGTTCGTTGAGTTCTACGGACCAGGTGTTGTCTCTGTACCGATGGCGAACCGCACCACTATTGGAAATATGTCACCTGAATACGGTTCGACATGTGCAATCTTCCCTATCGATGAAGAGAC
>WLKV01000044.1 GCA_009701085.1 Actinomycetota bacterium
AGCAAGAAACCAATCGGTGAATTCTGGGCAAAGGCTGCTAGCTGTGTGCCGATAAAGGTAGGCGCACCTTTGGTAAGAAACCCTGGATCGCTCGCCTTATCCCAGCCCGCATATATCCAGGTGACTCCAAGGAAGAGTCGCATGATGCGAAGGGCGTTAGATTGAGAGCGCCATGAAGTGACTGCGCCGCGGGAGATACTTTGGAGTGAATTCATGTCTTGAGGGTACGAGTTTGACCTGTGAATTTGGTGAAGACGCTCAGAGAGCTAGGTGAATGGAGAAGCTATGGCTCCCTGACTTGGATTCGAACCAAGAACCTGTCGATTAACAGTCGACTGCTCTGCCGTTGAGCTATCAGGGAATGTAACGGGCGCAACTCTACCTCAGGGTCTAACGCCTGCCAAAATGAGCAACTTTGGGCGAAGAAAAGTGAACTAGAGCGAACCGATGGAGAGTTCGTGAAGGCCGCGCTTCTGGGTTTCAAGGGCTACCAAATCACCGAAAGCAGCGTTGTACTGCTCTTCATTCTCAACAGGGTTGAGTCGTTGCAAACTTGATTTGAGATCTGCAATCTTGCGGCTGACCAATACTTCGCGCAGACGTGCAACGATGCTGGAAACATACTTCTCGGATACGGCGCCATCTGTGCGCACTGGTTCGACGGAGAGTTCAGTGAAGAGTTGGCGCATACGTTCATCGGTAACATTTTCAAGAAGAACTGGTTCGGTACCAAATGAATCAATGATGCGACGTAACTCGCGATAAGCAGGATGGGTAAATGCATCTTCCTCGATTGTCTTCCAATCGATCACAAGACCTGGCATTTGCAGCTTCGCCTTCAATACTTCACGTTCGAGCATCAAGGTTGGTTCGGTTGGATTCGGACGCCATGCAGTATCTGCATTTGGAGCTTCGACGGGTGCAGCGGTTGTTGTGACCTTCTTCAGCGCAGTATTGACAGCCGCAGTTACAACTTCAGTTTCAGTTCCGAGCCAACCTGCGAGAGATTTAATGTACTCAGGGCGAAGTGATTTATCGCGGATCGCAGCAACTAAAGGAGCTGCAGTATTAAGTGCATTGACTCGACCTTCAGCGGTAGCAAGGTTATGTTTCTTGAGTTCAGTGCGAATTGCGAATTCAAAGAGTGGAACTCGCTTTGCAATCAAATCACGGAGTGCGAGATCACCTTTATGTTGGCGAAGGTCGCATGGATCAAGGCCATCGGGTTCAACGGCAACGAAGGTCTGAGTAACGAACTTCTGATCATCGCCGAAAGCTTTCATCGCAGCTTTCTGTCCAGCGGCATCGCCATCGAAGGTGAAGATGACTTCACCACGGAAGGCATCGGCATCCATGAGTAAGCGGCGAATGATGCGAATGTGGTCATCGCCAAAGGCAGTTCCGCAGGTTGCAACTGCTGTCGTGATTCCGGCGAGATGGCAGGCCATCACATCGGTATATCCCTCGACGACAACGACTTGGCGATTCTTGGCAATATCTTTCTTCGCCATATCAAGTCCATAGAGAACTTGTGACTTCTTATAAATTGGAGTTTCAGAAGTGTTGAGGTACTTAGGGCCTTGATCTTCTTCATCACTGGCCAACTTACGTGCGCCAAATCCGACGATGTCACCTGAAATATCTTTAATGGGCCACATCACGCGATTGCGGAATTTATCGATAGGTCCGCGTTCGCCCATCTTGGAAAGTCCTGCTTCTTCAAGTTCATCAATAGTAAATCCGGCAGCGCGCAGATGTTTAGTGAGTCCATCCCAACCATTGGGCGCATAACCCACGCCAAATGAATCGCACGCTGCTTTATCGAAGCCGCGCTTTGTCAGTAAATCGCGACCATGTGCAGCATCGGGAGATGTGTTGAGTAAATCTTGATAGAACTTAGCGGCTGCAAGGTTTGCGGCATAGAGACGTGAACGTTGTGAAGTGGGCTGTGTAGGGCCACCTTCTTCATAGCGAAGGGTGTAACCAATCTGTGAGGCAAGGCGTTCGATGGTTTCAGTAAATGAAAGGTGATCGGTCTTCATCATGAAGTCGATGACATCGCCGCCAACTCCACATCCGAAGCAGTGGTAGTAATTCTTTGATGGAGTGACATGGAAAGAAGGTGACTTCTCATCGTGGAAAGGGCAGAGACCCTTCTTCTGTCCCCCGCCTGCATTCTTAAGAGCTACACCTGCAGCGGATACGACTTCATCGATATGTGCATGTTCGCGCACATAAACAATGTCATCTGCCTTGATGCGACCGCTCATGTTCCTACCTTAGCGACGCTTCGAAAGGTGTGCATGGAGCGCATATGCGCCAGGGTCGGTGAGGCTGGCAATCTGGTCGACAACTACGCGTAGACGCTCTGAATCCGTGGTCGCGATTTTCCAATCATCTTCGAAGATCGGGTCAAGTTCGTTGGGAGCTGCTGTGAAGAGCATCTCAACCAACTCGTGAATCACAACTTGCTGCTTTGCATAGCGTTCTTGCGATGCAGCTGCATTGATGAGGTAGTGACCAGCAACTGCCTTGAGGAAATCAACTTCAATCTTCTGTTCGCGAGGAATCTCGAGGTTTGCGCTGTAGCGAGTAAGTGGACCATCTCCATGCACTGTGCGGGTTTCGAGCTCTGCGGCAAGAACAAAGCGACCAATCAATTGAGATGTGGTGTCTTTCAAGCGAGCGAGTGCGCGATGAGTCCGGTCGAATGTTGCGGGCCAGCATGACAGAGCCTGTAAGCGAGTAAGCGCTGCTGCAACTTCCTCTTTACTTGCATCAGAGCCGTAGCCACTGACCATTTCGGTATACAAAATATCAAAGTCATTATCAAAGTTTGATACTGACACTTGGCCTGCAAAGATTGCATCTTCGAGATCATGTACCGAGTAAGCGCAATCATCAGACCAATCCATGATCTGCGCTTCAATACATTTGCGGCCTGCTGGTGCACCTTCGCGAACCCAATTGAAGATTTCAGTGTCATCGTCATAGACGCCGAACTTGCGTGGATTTTCTGCGCGTGCCCATGGATATTTCGTCGCTGCATCAAGAGATGCGCGTGTGAGATTAAGTCCAAGACTCTTTCCATCTGGGCTAACAGTCTTTGCTTCAATGCGAGTCAGTAATCTAAATGATTGCGCATTGCCTTCAAATCCACCACAGGGTGCGGCAACTTCAGCGAGTGCTTCTTCGCCATTATGGCCAAAAGGTGGATGGCCCATATCGTGCGACAAACATGCAGTTTCAAGGAGATCAGGATCTGCACCGAGTGATTCACCGAGTTCGCGACCAATCTGCGCGCATTCAAGTGAGTGCGATAAACGCGTGCGTTGAAAATCGTTCTCCCATGGAACAGCTACTTGCGTCTTTGCTGCGAGGCGACGAAGGGCTGCTGAGTGAATAACGCGTGCACGATCGCGCATAAATTCTGTGCGGCCCGGCCGTTTTGCTGGCTCGTCGAGGAAGCGCTCTTGATCCTTCGCGCTGTAGTTACTTAACGAGCTCATGTACGTACCTTACAAGTCCGCTATTGGTCAGATGATCTGAGATATGAACTCCGCGACGGCCCAAGGAGATATAGGCCAAATATGCACCCGCTTCGCGTACTAAGTAGCGCATACGTGATTTATCGAGGGTATTTGGGCCTGTCTGTACTGGCGAACATGTGGCAACTGCGCCTAAATCTTTTGCCATCGTGATTGCACGCTGACAGTGATACGGATCAGTTGCAATGATGACGTTATAAATCTTTCGTGATCTCATTTCATCAACATATGCCTTTGTCTGGCTCAAAGTGTCGCGGCCTACTGGAATCGAGATGACCCTGCTCTTTGAAATTCCGTGATGTGTTAACCAGTACTTTCCTGCCGCTGCCTCTGTAGTGCGATCTCCTGGTGCACCTGCTCCAACAGTAATAATCAGCGGTGCATAGCCCTTATCTTTAATTCTCTTCGCCTCTACTAAGCGAGCAAGCAATACCTCGCCCGGAGCTCCATTGAGTTGAGCAGCTCCTGGTACCACGATTACATCAGCAGAGCTTCGGAACGTTGGATTCTTCGCAGAGTTCCAGGTAACGAAGAGCGCATACGTTGGAATGATGACAACGATTGCAAGAATGAGAGAGATTGCGCGACGAATTAATCTAAACATTAGCCGCCCGAGAACATATCTTCTGCATCAAGATGAATCATCTCGTCTGGGTCATTGAGCCAACCATCTGGCAAGGTTGGTGGGCGACCACTGCTTGTGCGTCCTCGAGGTTTTTCGCCGATCTCGACTGGGTATGGCTGATCATCGAGTTGATTAAGTAATGAGCGCAATTCATTGAGAGAAGAAACCATGCCGAATTGGCGACGCAGCTCTGATGGAACGCGGAATCCTTTGAGATACCAAGCCATATGTTTGCGAAGGTCGCGACAACCTCGATCTTCGGATTCAAAGTAATCAACGATTAATTCTCCGTGACGGAACATGACTTCACTTACTTCATGCAAAGTCGGCAAAACTCGATTATTTCCGCCTGTAAATGCATCAACAAGATCTGCAAATAACCAAGGGCGGCCGAGACAGCCCCGACCAACAACGACTCCTGCACAGCCTGTTTGGCGCACCATTTCAGCGCCATCTGCACCTGACCAGATATCGCCATTGCCGAGTACGGGTACTCCAGTTGGTTTTAGGTGTTCCACTAAATTCTTGATGGCAGACCAGTCGGCTTTTCCTTCATACATTTGTTGCGCAGTACGTGCATGAAGTGCAACCCAAGCAACACCAAGATCGGCCGCTGACTTTGCTGCCTCTAAATATGTGTGGTGATCGGTATCGATTCCGATGCGCATCTTCACTGTGACAGGAATTCCATAAGGCTTTGCGTTTTCAACGGCAGCCTTCACAATCTCGCGGAAGAGATTACGTTTGAACGGAAGCGCTGCTCCCCCGCCTTTACGAGTTACTTTAGGAACAGGACAGCCAAAGTTCATATCAATATGGTCAGCTAAATTTTCGCGACCAATCATCTTTACTGCTTCACCCATGTGATGTGGATCGACGCTATAGAGCTGTACTGAACGTGGCCACTCACCTGCACCAGGTTCAATCATGCGCAGAGTTTCAGGAATGCGTTCGAGAAGTGCGCGAGCAGTCACCATCTCAGAGACAAAGAGACCAGCGCCTTGTTCGCGACAGAGCATGCGAAATGGAGCATTGGTAATTCCTGCCATTGGTGCAAGCACCACAGGAGGGTCTACTAGATGGACTCCATCTTTGAGCGGGAGTTGTAAGGGCTCTAGCAGCCGAGTAGACGTGGCGCTAGCCATGCTTCTACTTGATCGATACCGATGCGCTCTTGCGCCATGGTGTCGCGATCGCGAATTGTGACTGCTTGATCTTCCAATGTTTCGAAGTCGATGGTGATGCAGTACGGAGTACCGATTTCATCTTGGCGACGGTAGCGACGACCAATTGCACCTGAATCATCAAAGTCAATGTTCCAGTTCTTACGCAACTGAGCAGCAAGATCGCGCGCCTTCGGTGAAAGGTCAGCATTACGTGAAAGTGGAAGCACTGCAGCCTTTACAGGTGCGATGCGGTGATCGAACTTCATCACTGCGCGCTTTTCCATCTCGCCCTTTGCATTAGGGGCTTCATCTTCTGTGTACGCGTCCATCATAAATGTCAGCGTGCAGCGATCTACACCTGCTGCAGGTTCGATGACATATGGAGTCCAGCGCTCATTCTTCTCTTGATCGAAGTATGAAAGATCCTTACCTGATGCAGCTGAGTGAGCCTTGAGGTCGAAGTCAGTCCGGTTTGCAATACCTTCGAGCTCGCCCCATTCGGTGCCGTTAAATTCAAACTTATATTCGATATCTGTTGTGCCCTTTGAATAGTGCGACAACTTCTCTTTAGGGTGCGCATAGAGGCGAAGACGCTCTGGATTGATACCGAGATCGGTGTACCAAGCAAGTCGTGTCTCGATCCAGTACTTATGCCACTCTTCATCTGTTCCTGGAACGACGAAGAATTCCATCTCCATCTGCTCAAATTCACG
>WLKV01000045.1 GCA_009701085.1 Actinomycetota bacterium
AGTGAATGAAAGATTCTTAACGCGTGAATCGTGAAGCACCTTGCTAATTGCAGGGCCTGTCTGTGCAGGAAGAATGACGTTAAGAACTCCCTTTGGAAGTCCGCAACGTTCAAGGATGTCGACGATAGCGAGCGCAGTGAGCGGTGTTTCACCTGCTGGCTTCAGAATCATTGTGCAACCTGCTGCAACTGCTGGACCAATCTTGCGAGTAGCCATACCTGCAGGGAAGTTCCATGGAGTAATAAGGAGTGAGACGCCGATAGGTTGGTGGGTTACGAGAATGCGCTTATCTCCTGATGGAGCCATGCGGAAATCACCAGAGATACGAACTGTCTCTTCAGCAAACCAACGGAAGAATTCAGCGGCGTAATTAACTTCAGCCTTTGCATCCGGTAGCGCCTTGCCATTTTCCTTCGAGATGAGTTCAGCTAAGTAATCAGCTTCGGCAATCATCATTTCAAATGCTTTGCGCAAGATTTCACTGCGAACGCGAGGAGCAGTCTTCGCCCATGAGGCAGCGGCACGGTCAGCGGCATCAACGGCTGCGAGGTTCTGTTCATCGCTAGAAGTAGCAACTTTGGCGATTACTGAGCCATCGCTGGGATCGATAACGTCTAAAGTCCCGCTTCCATCGACCCATTGACCATCTATATATAACTGTGTGCGCATAAGATAAGCATACTTACGAGAATTCGATGGGTCACCTAAAATGGTTACCTACGTAGGCGTGATGCTTTAACTGCAACGCCAGAGGGAGTAGCTGTGCCAAAGTCTTGGACTGATGATGCGCTCCAGCCTGTAGCACTTCAGGATCATGCACATGTGAAAGATCCTTTCTCATACAAGGTAAAGCGCTTCTTCCTAGGTGGAGCACTCAACCGCCACTCGCTCAGCCATCAGCGTTTGAGCAAGCGATATGCGCTCGGAATTCTTTCGTCAGACTGTATTTCATCTTCTGCCTACGGTTCCGAGCAGATTCTTATCGCGCTCTTGCCAGCATTTGGTCTTGCGGCCTTTGCAATCTTGATGCCGATGACTGCCGTTGTTTTAGCAATTCTCGTTCTTATTACCTTGTCATACCGAAATGTCATCGATGTCTACACGAAGACTGGCGGCGCTTACATTGTTTCGCGCGATAACTTCGGTCCAGTTGTTGCACAGATTGCAGCGGTTGCGCTGATGCTCGATTACATCGTGACAGTCGCAATTCAATCTGCAGCAGGCGTTGCTGCGATCATCTCAACTTTCCCATCGCTGGAACCTGCCAAGATGTACATGATCTTCGGGGTGATTGCTCTTCTTACCTTTGGAAATCTCCGCGGAGTAAAAGAGGCCGGCAAAGCATTTGCGATGCCAACTTATTTCTTCGTCGGCTGCATGTTCATCGTCTTTGGAATGGGCCTCTACCGCTTAGCTAATGGCACTCTCCCGGTTCTCGATACCAATCTTCCAGGCGCTGTTCACGTAGGTGAAGCACAAGGTCTTCTTACATTCTCAGCCATCTTTATCTTGCTCCGCGCCTTTGCCAATGGTGGATCTTCACTCACAGGCCTAGAAGCAATCTCTGATGGCGTTGCGCTCTTCAAGACTCCAGAGCATGTCAATGCAAAGCGCACATTGGTTGTTATGAGCACGCTTCTTGGAACTCTGGTTCTTGGCGTTTCATACTTCGCTCACCATATTCATGCGATGCCTTACGAATCAGGCGTGCCAACTGTAATTTCTCAGATAGCGAAGGCGGCTGTTGGTACCGGAACTTTCGGTTCCATCATGTTCATCATGGTTCAGCTCGCAACGATGCTCATCTTGTTTGCTGGAGCTAACACCACCTACAGCGCATTCCCATTACTTGTTAACTTTGTTGCAACAGATGGCTACTTGCCGCGTCAGCTCACAAAGCGCGGCCACCGCCTTGCTTTCTCAAATGGAATTCTCTTGCTTTCAGGCGGCGGAATCCTTCTCGTAGCAATTACCGCTGGATCGGTTGAGCACTTGGTTGCCTTCTACGCACTCGGTGTATTCACCGGATTTACTTTGGCTGGTTTTGGGATGTCCCGCTACTTCACTCGCACCAAGCCAAAGAATTGGAAGGTTAAGGTCGCAGTAAACACCGTAGCTGGATCAGTATCGCTTGCAATCGTAATCATCTTCTCTGTTGTGAAGTTCACCGAAGGCGCATGGCTCGTCCTAGTTACAGCACCAATCTTGGTGATGACTTTCTTACGCCTACGTCGTCAATACTCACGCGAACAAGAAGCGCTTTCAGTAAAGACAAGTGAAGAACGAGCAACTTCAATGGCTCGCCACGATGTCACTATCTTTGTTGACAGCGTTGATATCGCAACTGTTGGCGCAGTTCGCTACGCACGAAGCCTCAAGCCACATAAAATCAAAGCAGTCCACTTTGTCATCGATGATCGCCGCGCTGAAGATATTCAAGAGGCGTGGGCAAAGTCTGATGCACTAGAAGATGTACAACTCGATCTCATCGACTGCCCAGATCGTCGTATTGCAAACTCAGCACTTGAGTACGCAATTCGTAAGACTGAAAAACCAGATGTGGAACTCACCATTCTTCTTCCACGTCGTTCATATTCTCGATTCTTAGGTCGCTTGCTTCACGATCAAACTGCAGAAGAAATCGCAGCACCAATTTCCCAGTTGCAGCGCGTAGTGGCAACGATTGTTCCATTCGATGTAAATAAAATTACTTCAGGTAAACCGTTGGTGGTTCAGCACGAGAAGGCGGTTCTCACAACGGTTGCATCGCAAGAGAAGGCAAAGCCTGCGCAAGAAGCTCCAAAAGTCTTCGCCCCCGTTACTCATTACGCAGAAGATGTAACACCTATTGGCAAAATCGAATGGCGTAAGCGCTCAAAGGTGCATGGTCGCGTAACCTCGATTTCAACTGCCCCACGTGGCTCTGCGCCCATGCTTCAAGTTGAAGTCTGGGATGAAACAGGTGGAATCACTCTTAACTTCCTTGGCCGCCGTGAAATCGCGGGCCTTGAAGTCGGTATGGAGATGCGCGCTGAAGGTATGGTCGGAGAAGAAGAAGGTCAATTGACCATCTTGAATCCATCATACGAACTACTTGTCTGAGAAGAACTCTTTCAGCAAAGCAGCACACTCGTTCTCAAGTACTCCTGATGTAACTTCCACCTTAAAGATTGAGCGTGGATCACGAAGAACATCCCACACAGATCCCACTGCACCCGCTTTTTCATCCCATGCACCAAATACGAGATGAGAAATTCGTGACTGCGCAATAGCGCCAGCACACATTGCACATGGCTCGAGCGTGACAATCAAGGTGCAACCATCGAGGCGTGAATTCTGTAGACGTGCAGCTGCGTTACGGATTGCAACTACTTCTGCGTGAGCAGTTGGATCGTTATTAGCTTCACGTTCGTTAGAACCTTTGCCGATAACTACGCCATCTTTATTGATGACTATCGCACCAACAGGAACATCGCCGGTGGCAAATGCAGATCGAGCGATAACCAGCGCTTCTTGCATGAACTCTTCAGGCGTACGTGATGAAATTTCTATGACTCCAATAATTCGGCTAAGTCGTCGCCAAATCCTAAACGACTTGCAACTGCTTCGATCTGTTCGTCGGGAAATAAATCTGCATCATCACAGATGGTGGAAAGTTCCATGCTGTGCAGACCAAGGTCAGAGAAGATATCTAAGTCGCCAGCTGGAAGTGGTTCGTCATCTTCTTCAGGTTGATCAATATCTGCAAGCTCTAAGAATTCTGCAGCAACTTCATAATCAATTGCACAAGTAACATCGCTGATAAAGAATTTCACATGTGTTCCAAGAACTCGAATAGCTAAGAAGAATTCGTCATCAATTGCAATCAGTGCAACAGCTCCGCCATTTGTCTGTTGTTTCTTGAGGCGGTCGATGATGTGAGTTAGGTCATCAGGGTCAGGTAAGGATGCGATAGACCAGCGTCCGTCTTCATGCCACGCCTCGATAGCGAAGTCTTGGGTTTCCTCTGACACATCTCCCATATTGGCACTCATTGAAGTGGAATGAAAGCCCTGTAAGGTAGATGACATGAAAGTTCACGTTGCGAATCACCCACTGATCTCTCACAAACTCACTGTTTTACGTGATGAAAGAACCGATTCTCCAACTTTCCGACTCCTTGTCGAAGAACTCGTAACGCTTCTTGCATACGAAGCAACTCGCGAAGTTCGCACAAAGACTGTCAACATCAAGACACCAGTTACTGCAACAACCGGCCTCAAGATGGCAGAGCCTCGACCAATCGTTGTTCCAATCTTGCGCGCAGGACTCGGAATGCTTGAAGGCATGGTGAAGTTACTTCCCACAGCTCAAGTTGGATTTCTCGGAATGGTTCGTGACGAAGAAACGTTGAAGGCATCTACCTATGCCAACCGACTTCCCGAAGATGTTTCAGGTCGCCAGTGCTTCATCCTTGATCCAATGCTCGCAACGGGCGGAACTCTTGTCATGGCAATTAATTATTTGATTGAACGCGGTGCCGAAGAGATCACTGCAATCTGTCTTCTCGCAGCACCTGAAGGCATCAAGGTTCTCGAAGATGAATTTAAGAACTCAGGAGTTCCCATCACTCTTGTTACAGGATCTCTCGATGAGAAACTCAATGAAAAGGGTTACATCGTTCCCGGTCTCGGCGATGCCGGCGATCGTCTTTATGGTGTTGTGTAAATGGCATCAACATCTCCTGGCTACGGAATCACAATCCGTGTCGAAGGTTCGCCTGAACTTAACCCTGTAGCGCTTATTACAACGACCATTACCAATGCAGGCGCGACAATTACTGCGCTCGACGTTGTCGAATCACTTCTCGAAAAGGTTGTCGTTGACGTTACCTGCGACACGGTCGATGCCGATCATGCTCAAGAGATTCATACCGCTCTTTCATCACATGATGGCCTCACTGTTCGCAAGATTAGTGACCGTACATTCTTGCTTCACCTCGGCGGAAAAATTGAAATCGCATCGAAGGTCCCACTAAAGACTCGCGATGACCTATCCCGCGCCTACACACCTGGAGTAGCTCGTATTTCTCAAGCAATCGTCGATGACCCTTCTGACGTCCGTCGCCTCACTATGAAGCGCAATACCGTCGCGGTTGTCACCGATGGATCTGCAGTACTGGGCCTTGGAAATATCGGCCCTGCCGCCGCTCTTCCTGTTATGGAAGGAAAGGCTGCGCTCTTCAAGCGCTTTGCCAATGTCGATGCATGGCCGGTCTGCCTCGACACACAAGATGTCGATGAAATCGTTCGCACCGTGCAGTTGATTGCGCCTGTCTATGGCGGAATCAACCTTGAAGATATTTCAGCGCCTCGTTGTTTTGAAGTCGAACGACGTCTTCGCGAACTCCTAGATATTCCTGTCTTCCACGATGACCAACATGGAACAGCAATTGTTGTTCTTGCAGCTCTGCGCAATGCGTTGAAGTTAGTTAAGAAGGATATTTCAAAGGTCAGAATCATCATGAGCGGTGCAGGCGCAGCCGGCACAGCAATCGCACGACTTCTTGTTCTCAGCGGAGCCACAAATATCATCGCCTTCGATAAAGATGGAGTCATCTGCAAAGATTCCAAATCAGAAGATGCCATGCGCGATTGGTTTATTGAAAACTCCAACCAGGCTAACTTCAAGGGATCAATCCATGAAGCGATGTCAGGTGCAGATATTTTCATCGGCGTAAGCGCGCCAAAGGTTCTCGATGAAGCAGATGTCGCATCTATGGCACCAGGATCTATTGTCTTTGCTCTTGCTAATCCAGATCCAGAAATCGATCCAGCTATTGCTCGTAAGTACGCAGCGGTAGTTGCAACCGGTCGTAGCGATCATCCCAACCAGATTAATAACGTTCTTGCGTTTCCAGGAATCTTCCGTGGGCTTCTTGACGCAAACGCTCACAAGATCACTGATAAGTTGCTCGTTGCTGCAGCTGAAGCGATTGCAGATTGCGTAAGCCCTTCACAACTCAACACTTCATTTATCGTCCCAAGCGTCTTTGATCCCAA